>JAQCGX010000002.1 GCA_027619975.1 Nitrospinota bacterium | reverse complement strand
GCCACCGATATAAGAAATTCTTGTGCAATGTTCGATTTCCCGTAATAAACTAATTTTTAGAGGTGCCCTACAGATATTCAGATGGCCCGCCTCAGCCCACAGAGGCTGAGCCCGATCGGGAATTGCGTTTCCTGTCATTCTCATTCAAAAATCTTTTTCGCAAGCGGATACTCAGGGGAGTGATTTCCGCCAGCTCGTCCTCATTAAGAAAACCGAGTATTTGCTCCAGGCTCAAATTTCTTGGAGGTGTGAGGATGACATTCACATCCGACCCCGAAGCCCGCATGTTGGTCAACTTTTTTTCCTTGCAGACGTTAACGACAAGATCGTTGTCCCTGCTGTTTTCACCCACGAGCTGACCCGCATAGACCTGCTGTCCTGGGCCCACCATCAAGCTTCCCCGCTCCTGCAGGTTGAACAGGGAGAAAGCGGTGGTCTTGCCTGTTTCCAGGGATATCAGAGCGCCACTGATTCTTGAAGCGATTTCACCGCAGTAAGGAATATAATTGTGGAAATTCCGATTAATGATTCCCGTTCCCTTGGTCAGCGTCAGAAATTCCGAGCCGAAACCGAACAACCCGCGAGTAGGCACAACAAACTCCAGCCGCAACGAACCGTCTCCCACCTGAATCATATTTTTCAGAGAACTTTTTCTCTTGCCCATAGATTCCATAACGGTTCCCATATAGGCTTCTTCCATATCCAGGGTGACAAATTCTTCAGGTTCCAGTTTTTTCCCGTCTTCTATCTTCATGACCACTTCCGGTCGGGAAATGGAAAACTCGTAACCCTCGCGGCGCATGGTTTCAATGAGAATGGTCAGATGCAATTCGCCTCTGCCTGAAACTTTAAAGGTATCCTGCACATCCGTCACAGCAACCCTCAAAGAGACATTGGATTTGACCTCCCTGAACAAGCGGTCCCGCAATTGCCGGGAAGTTACGAATTTGCCTTCCTTGCCAGCGAAAGGCGAGGTGTTGGCCATAAAATTGATTGAAAGCGTCGGTTCATCGATTTCAATGACAGGAAGCGCCTCCGGATTGGCAGAGTCCGCTATGGTTTCACCGATATCAACCTCTTTCATCCCGGCGATTCCAACAATGTCCCCCATGATGGCGCTGGCTGACTCAACTTTTTGCAGGCCTTCGAAAGTCAACAACTTGGAAATCCTGAATTGTTCCATGTCCCCCGATCGTTTGATCAAGGTGTAACTGTTTTTCAGATTGACGCACCCGCGGGTTATTTTTCCAATAGCGATTCGTCCCAGATAATCGTTGTAATCAATCGAGGACACCAGCATCTGGAAAGAACCGGCAGGATCGCCATGCTCTTCACCGACTTTATCAACGATGAGGTCCAGCACAGGTTTCATGTCCTGGTCCGGATCGTTGGGTTGCAGCCGGGAAATTCCCTTCTTGGCGGAAGTGTAGATGATGGAAAAGTCCAACTGCTCATCAGTGGCATTCAAGCTCACGAATAAATCGAAGACCTGATTGACGACCCTTTCAGGATCGGCGCCTTCCCGATCAATTTTATTTACCACCACAATCGGACGCAGCCCCAGATCGAGCGATTTTTTGAGAACAAAGCGGGTTTGCGGCATCGGACCCTCGACCGCATCTACCAGAAGCAGAACCCCGTTGACCATTTTCAAGATACGTTCGACCTCGCCGCCAAAGTCCGCATGCCCAGGAGTGTCCACGATATTGATCTTGTAGCCCTTGTAACGGATGGACGCATTTTTGGAGAAAATGGTGATTCCGCGCTCACGTTCCAGCTCATTGCTGTCCATGATCAAGTCGCCCGTGACTTCATTGTCGCGAAACATGCCGCTCTGCCGTAACAGAGTATCAACCAGCGTGGTTTTGCCGTGATCGACGTGGGCGATGATACCTACATTGCGAATCTTATCTTGACTCATAATCTACAGATTTCCTTTACTTCAATTAGCTTCATTCCAAGTGGCTTCTCAGAGTGTTGAAACTGGTTGTTATTATTATTTATATCGCCCAAGGCCCTAAGAAAAACTCCAGCCTCCTTTTTTCTCACAAAAACATGAAGTTGGAAATAATGGCTTCAGGGTGGGAAAAGACACATACAGCAGAGAAACCTGCTGATTTTTAATGGGTGTCAGCAATAAATCAGGATGGACCTATCGCCACATAGGATAACAGAAAAAGGGGATTTTCCCAATACAGAATTTTAGCGGTGGGTAAGTTACTGAGTATAATATAGTTTTGAAGAATGGTTTTGATAGGAGATGTCGAAATTCCGTCGGATTATCAAGGTGTGGTTTTTACGCCGATGGATGACGCTGGAGCGTGGAAATTTGCGCTGGCTCATGAAATCAAACAGGCCGGTATAAATGTCGATTTGAACAAGTTGATATAGATATAAAAGGAATACACCTACCTTTGATTGAGTAGCTTCCCCCTAAGCCTTATACTATCCCATTAAAAAAATAGCATTTACTATTGATAGCCAGTATAATATCGAAGCTTCAATTACTAACGGTTTCAAAAGTTTATGTCCCCCATCCTCAAAGAATACACGGATTTCCTGAAAATCGAGAAACGCCATTCGCCGAATACGGTGGAGGCCTATGGCCGGGATATTTCCTGTTTCATCGCCTTCATCGGAGATTTGCCCCTGGCGACGGTGGATTCCACTCATATCCGCGAATTTCTTTTGAATTGCCGGGAAGAGGGGCAGGACTCCCGATCCACCGCCCGCTATTTATCCTCGCTGAAATCGTTTTTTAAATTTTTATGCGATGAGGATCATCTCAAAGACAATCCGGCTGAAATAATGGAATCGCCCAGAATATGGCGCAAGTTGCCGGGGTTTCTTTCTCTCGTTGACGTGGAAGCGCTACTGGCGGCTCCCGACCCGAAAACCCTGTTTGGCGTTCGCGATAAAGCCATGCTGGAGATTCTTTATGCCACGGGCCTTCGGGTTTCCGAATTGGTTTCCCTGAAGCTGGACGATGTTGACCTTGAGGTCGGGTTTCTTCGGTCGCTGGGAAAAGGCTCGAAGGAGAGGGTGGTTCCCATCGGTTCCGTCGCTCAGGAGGCGGTGCAAGACTATCTTTTAATGGCCAGGCGGCTCTTTCTTAAGGGAAACACGGCCCACGAGCTGTTCCTCACCCGGCGCGGCAGTAAAATGACTCGGCAAGGGTTCTGGAAAATCCTCAAAGCCTATGCCCTGAAAGCCAATATCAGCGCCAGCATCTCTCCGCACACGTTAAGGCACGCTTTTGCAACCCATCTGCTGGAGGGAGGAGCCGATTTGCGCTCTGTTCAGGAGATGCTTGGGCATGCGGATATTTCCACCACCCAGATTTACACCCATATTCTGGAGGAAAGAATGCGGGAAGTGCACGATCGATTTCATCCCAGGGCATGAGTGGCCATTCGGACCTTACATTTTTCTTGACTGGGTTTTTAATTGAAGCTAACATCGCTCTAAATATCCTCCCGTTGAAACTACGGATATGTAAAGCGTTATTGGGTTAGGTTTGATTGTATCTATGTATTTTGCCATTGATGATCTTAGGGGTGAAGCTTTAGAGTTCACGCAACGGGAGAAAAAAGAAGACTTTGAGGCCGCTCATCCGGAGTGCTCTTTAGTCACTGATATAGAAGTTGTAGGAACCCTGCGCAAAAGTGGCGTCGATGTTTATTTGTCCGGGGAGATACGGACGGAGCTGTTCGTAACATGCACCCGTTGCCTGGAACCTTTTAAGTTTCCGGTTAAATGTATGGTGACTGCGCGTTATGTCCCACAGTCCGAACCCGATAAAGAACATGCGGAAGTAGAGCTGGACGCTTCCGACATTGAGATTGAATATTACGACGATGGCAGGGTGGACATCACCCAATCGGTTTGCGACCAGATATTGTTGGAAGTGCCGCAGATTTGTTTGTGTGAGAAAGATTGCAAGGGGTTGTGCCCTGATTGTGGGGAAAATTTAAATCTGGGAGCGTGTGGTTGCGGCAATGAATCGTCGATTGATCCCAGGTTGGACATTTTAAAAACTTTAAAAGACAAGCTTAAGTGATTTAAGGAGAAATAATGCCTGTACCTAAGAAGAAGACATCGAAATCCAGACGGGGCCATCGCCGCTCGCACGACAAACTCGATTTTCCCTCCTTTGGGGAATGTTCGCAATGCCATGAAAATAAGCGGCCGCACCACATTTGCATGCACTGCGGGTATTATAAGGGAAAAGAAATCATGTCCATAGAGGCGGTTTAATTCGCCCGGTCCCGAAAAAACCATTCCTGATTCATTTGTGTTCAATGATCAATGAAATCATAAGAGCTGTTGGCAGTCTTCAATTTATTGAGATTAGTTTTCCTTACGACTTCATTGCCCCGGCAAATTAGTAATATTTTCCTCAGTTGATTCGCATCCGATATTGTACAGGGAGCATCCAAACAAAATGAAAATCGTTGTCGATGCAATGGGGGGCGATCATGCACCAGGGGCTATTGTGGAAGGAGCCGTCCTTGCCGCGAGGGAGTTTGGTGTAGAAATCATCCTCACTGGATTGGCCGATAAAGTTCAGGCCGAACTGGATAAATTCGAGGATCATACAAGCTTGCCCATTCGTGTCGTTCATGCTGAAGAAGTGGTTGAAATGCACGAAGTTCCCGCCAAGGCATTGCGGAGCAAAAAGAAATCGTCCATGAAAATCGGGATCGACCTGGTTAAAAACGGGGAGGCCGATGCCTTTGTCAGCGCTGGAAATACAGGCGCTGTTCTTGCCTACTGCACCGTCATCCTACGTCCGTTAAAAGGAGTGGACCGACCGGCGATTGCCGTTCGCCTTCCCACCCTGAAAGGCACGTCCATTTTATTGGATGCCGGAGCCAACGTGGATTGTAAAACTTCCCAATTATTTCAGTTTGCCATCATGGGCCATGTTTACGCGAAATATGTTCTTGGTAAAGAAGATCCCGGTGTCGGTTTGTTGAGCATTGGCGAGGAAGATGGCAAAGGCAACGAAATCACCAAAGAAGTTTTTCAGATGTTGAAGAAAAGCCATATCAACTTCATTGGCAATGTGGAAGGCAAGGAAGTATACCGAGGCAACGCCGATGTTATCGTCTGTGACGGGTTCACCGGCAATGTGGCGCTCAAGATCAGCGAAAGCCTGGCGGAAATGATTGGCACCAACTTAAAGCGCCTTTTTCAAACCAATTGGGCCAGTAAGTTGGGCTATTTTTTTATAAAACCGCATTTGGCCGAATTCAAAAAAAAGGTCGATCATTCAGAAACCGGGGGCGCTCCACTTTTAGGTATCAACGGCGTGTGCATTATTGCCCACGGAAGCTCTTCTCCCAAGGCAATCAAAAACGCCATCATCAGAGCTCAGGAATTGATCGAGAAAAAAGTCAATCAACATATTCAAGACGATATAGAGTTCAATCTTGAAGAGCGTAACAAAAAGGGAATCTGGAAACAAATCAAGACCATGGCCTTTGGTGAAGAAGGAGAAATTGACAAGGCAAATAATGCCTCTACATCAGAACCGGTTGACGCTTCTGAAAACAATTCTGCTTCATCAGAAAAACCGATCGAACCTTCTGCAAGTAATTCGGAATCGTCAGATTCAAAACCCAAAACAAAATAATAAAACCCCCGATGCCTGAAAATTTATTGTACCGGGCCATTATAACCGGAACAGGTTCTTACCTTCCAGAGAAGGTGTTGACCAATCAGGATCTGGAAAAAACACTGGATACCTCCGATGAATGGATCCGCACCCGTACGGGTATCAGCGAAAGAAGAATCGCTCATGAAAGCGAATCGGCATCGGTGCTTGCCGCTCATGCCGCACGAAAGGCACTGAAGGCCGCTGGTTTGGAAGCTGATGATCTTAATGTGATCATTGTTTGCACCTCCACGCCGGACCTTCTTTTTCCCGCCACAGCCTGCTTTGTACAAAAGGAACTTGGAGCCAGCAAATCGGCAGCGTTTGATGTCTCGGCGGTTTGCTCCGGGTTCGTTTACGGGCTTTCCATTGCCGAACAATATATCAAGAGCGGGCGTTACCAGCACATTCTGGTGGTAGGGAGCGAAGTCAATTCCCGGATAGTCGATTGGACGGACCGCAACACCTGTGTTCTTTTCGGAGATGGGGCAGGGGCCGTGGTGGTCAGTCGTAAAGCAGGGTCCGAGCCTTGTGGAGTCTTATCGTCGCACATTTATTCAGACGGAAATTTGTCGAATCTGATTGAAGTCCCAAAAGTTATCGGTCGTTCCCAGGCTTGCGGAGAGAACGGCACCCAGGATCATTTTTTCATCAAAATGGCGGGAGGCGCGACCTTTAAGGAGGCTGTAAAACGCATGACCGCAGTTTGCCTGGAAGCATTGGAGTATAACGGCCTCAGTAAAGAGGATGTTGACCTCGTAATTCCCCATCAGGCGAACAAAAGAATCATCGACGCGGTCACAGAAAAACTGCAAATTCCAGCGGAAAAAGTTTTTATGAATATCCATAAATATGGAAATACGTCGGCGGCTTCGATTCCGATAGCAATTAATGAGGCGAAAGAGTTGGGACGCATCCAACCTGGGTGTTTAATGTTAATGATGGTGGTTGGGTCGGGTTTGACTTGGGGAGCGGCGGTGATTCGATGGTAGGTATAGCATTTGTTTTTCCTGGGCAGGGATCTCAATTCGTGGGGATGGGTCAGAATTTTTATGATTCAATGCCCGAAGCCCGGAAGATGTATGAAGAAGCCAATGAAGTTTTGCGGAAAGATTTAAAATCCATTTGTTTCAATGGCCCTGATGAGACGTTGACGCTCACCGAAAACACTCAACCTGCCATCCTTGTACACAGTATAATAGCCTTGAAAATGCTAAGGGAACATGATATAGATTGCGTACTTGCGGCGGGGCATAGTTTGGGGGAATACTCAGCTTTGGTCGCAGCCGGGGCCATCAGTTTTAGGGATGCCGTTCGGTTAGTTTCTCTTCGCGGACGATTCATGCAAGAGGCGGTTCCCATTGGTGTCGGAGCGATGGCCGCAATCATTGGCCTGCCAGTGAATCAAATTCGCGAGCTCTGTGAAAAGGCCAGCCAAAATGGTCAGCTGGTTCAAGCGGCCAATCTGAACAGCCCCGAACAAACAGTTATTGCCGGGCATAAGGAGGCTGTGGAAAACGTGTGCCATGAGGCAAAAGAAGCGGGCGCAAAAAAAGCAGTGCTATTGCCCGTCAGCGCCCCCTTTCATTGCCCCTTGATGAAACCGGCCGAAATCAAACTGCAACAAGAGCTTGAAAAAACTGAATTTCAAGACCTGTCCTTTCCGGTTATCACCAACGTCGAGGCAAAACCCAACTCAAAAGGCGCTGAAGCAAAAGAGTCTTTAAGACAGCAGGTTTGTAGCCCTGTGAGATGGGCTGAGACCATGAAAACCATCACCGACCAAGGGATTCATACGGTGATTGAATTGGGTCCAGGAAAAGTTCTCTCAGGGTTGATGCGGCGATTTGATAAAAATATTAAATGCTATCAGGTGAATGACATCCGTTCTTTAGAAGAAACCGTTTCCGCCCTTAAAAAAAATGATTAAACGCGCAGGATGAATTAATGGAACTTAAAGATCGGTTGGCTTTGATCACAGGTGGGGCTCAGGGAATCGGGCTGACGATTGGAGAAGAACTTGCGAGCCAGGGAGCTCATGTTATTCTTGGTGATGTGAATCTGGAAGGTGCGCAGAAATCCGCTGATGAAATTATAAAAACCGGTGGGAAAGCATCGGCGGTCCGGTTGGATGTTTCCAATGCCCATGAAGTCCAGGAGGTTTTTGCTTCCATTACCAAGGAGCACAAACCTTTGGATATTCTGGTAAACAATGCGGGCATCACCCGCGATGGCTTGATGGTGCGAATGAAGGAAGCCGACTGGGATCTGGTTCTGTCCATAAACCTTAAAGGAAGTTTTCTTTGCAGTCAGCAGGCGGTTAAGCAAATGATGAAGGCAAAACAGGGAGCCATTGTTAATATTGCTTCCATAGTGGGTGTGATGGGGAATTTTGGTCAGGCGAATTATTCCGCTTCCAAAGCTGGATTGATCGGGTTGACCAAAACCACTGCCCGCGAATCTGCTGCCCGCGGGATAAGAGCGAACGCGGTGGCTCCGGGTTTTATTGATACCGAAATGACCAGGGTGCTTGATGAAAAAGTGAAACAGGAACTCATCAATCAAATCCCCCTGGCAAGATTGGGGTTGCCCCAGGACGTAGCACGTTGTGTAGGGTTTCTTGTGTCCGACCGGGCTAGTTATATTACCGGTCAGGTTATAAATGTCAATGGCGGCATGTTGATGTAATAATTTTTAGGAGTTTTAACGTTATGTCAGTTGAAGATAAAGTTAAAGAGATAATTGTTGACCAATTAGGTGTGGATGAAAAACAAGTTTCCCTGGATGCATCGTTTATTGATGATCTTGGGGCCGATTCCCTGGATACCGTCGAGTTAGTGATGGCTCTTGAAGAGGAATTTGATATCGAGATTCCTGATGAGGAAGCGGAAAAAATCGCCTCCGTTAAGAATGCCATTGATTATATAAAAAACCACACCAACTGATTTAATCAATTCTAATTTATTTGGCCTCATGAAAAAACGCGTTGTAGTGACTGGGATTGGGATCATCTCCCCTTTGGGAATTGGGCTTGAGAAAAACTGGGCGGCGGTGACCGAGGGGAAATCAGGCGTGGGTCTGATCACCAAGTTTGATACGGAATCTTTTCCCGTCAAGATTGCCGGCGAGGTCAAGGGTTTCGACCCTGAGGATTACATCAATCATAAAGATGTAAAGAAAATGGATACCTTTATCCATTATGCCCTGGTCTGTAGCCAAGAGGCCATGGCGGACTCGGGTTTCGAAGTCACGGAAGAAAACTCAGAAAGAATCGGAGTTCTTGTCGGGGTCGGAATGTGTGGTTTGCCTGCCATCGAGAAGTACCACGATATCTACAAAGAAAAAGGGGTAAAAAAAATCACCCCATTTTTCATTCCCATGTTGATCTCCAACCTGGCTTCTGGCCAGATTTCGATCCATTTTGGCACCAAAGGGCCCAACACATGTATTGTGACGGCTTGTGCCACTGGAACCCATTCCATCGGTGAGGCCGCTAGAATGATACAGTATGGGGACGTGGATGTCATGATTGCCGGAGGAACGGAATCCGTCATCACCCCTCTTGGAGTGGGAGGGTTCAGTGCGGCCAAAGCACTTTCCACCCGCAATGAGGATCCGCAAGGCGCCAGCCGTCCCTTCGAGCGTGACCGCGATGGATTTGTGATGGGAGAAGGCTGTGGTGTTGTTATCTTAGAAGAATTAGAAGCCGCTAAGAAAAGAGGCGCAAAAATTTACGGTGAGATCGCAGGTTACGGACTCAACAGCGATGCGTATCATATCACCGCGACCGATCCAGAAGGGAAGGGCGCTGCCCGCTGCATGGAACTGGCTATAAAAAACGGTGGCATCAACAAGGAGGACATCGGTTATGTCAACGCTCATGGAACCTCTACCGCCGCAGATGCGACTGAAACCACGGCGATTAAAAGCGTATTTGGTAAAGATGTCCATAAGTTGGCTGTCAGTTCAACGAAATCCATGACCGGACACCTTTTAGGCGCGGCAGGAGGGGTCGAAGCGATTTTTTCTCTCATGGCATTAAAACACGGCATTCTTCCGCCTACCATAAACCACACAACCCCGGATCCTCTGTGTGACTTGGATTATGTGCCCAACCAGGCGCGAGAGAAAGATATTAAATATGCTCTGTCCAATTCCTTCGGTTTTGGCGGTACCAACGGAGTTTTAATTTTCAAGAAGTGGTTGAATTAATTTTTACCGGGATTTACGTTTGCAATGGAAGCATTGGCAAAACTTCAGAAAGCCCTTGGTTACACTTTCAAGGAAATCAAACTTTTAAACAAAGCGATCACCCATAAATCCTACGTCAACGAAACGGGTGAAAGTCTCAAGCATAACGAACGATTTGAATTTCTTGGCGACTCCGTTCTCGACCTGGTTGTCAGCGATTATCTGGTTCGCAAATACAGCGATTACAGAGAAGGAACCCTTTCAAAAATCAGAGCCGCCGTTGTTAATGAAACCTGTCTGGCCGGTTTAGCCCGAAAATTGGATTTGGGCGCCTTCCTGCTTTTGGGAAGAGGAGAGGAAATGTCGGGCGGGAGAAATAAAGCATCCCTTCTGGCAAATGCCTATGAAGCCGTTGCTGGGGCCATTTATTGTGACAGCAATTTGGAGACAGCGGCGAGTGTACTGCTTCCGCAAATAAAAAATGAAATAACTAAGTTTATCGACAACCGGGAGTCCCGGGATTACAAAAGTGACTTGCAGGAATACACCCAGAATAAGTTTTTTTGTATTCCCATTTACAAAGTACTTCGTGAAACCGGTCCGGACCATGAAAAACAGTTTGAAATTATTGTTTCCGCAAAAGATGAAAATATGGGAAAAGGAATGGGGCGAAGTAAAAAAGAAGCCGAGCAGGCCGCCGCCAAAATGGCTTTAGATAAATACCATAAACAATGAATTGATTTCGCATCTGAACTGAGAGGATAGGAGATTAATTTCCATGAGCGCAACAAAAGCTAAATTTTGTATTGGGCACCTCATTCATCACAAACATTTTGACTACAGGGGAATCATTGTAGGCGTGGACCTGGAGTTTAAAAATACAGATGAATGGTACGATAAAATGGCCAAAAGCCGACCCCCCAAGGATCAGCCCTGGTATCATGTTCGCGTTCACAATGGCGCCAACCATACCTACGTTGCCGAACGTAATCTCGAAGTCGATCAAATCATTTTGAACTGACTGAGATTGGCACTGGAATATCAGCGGGTTGACAGGATATTAAAAATAATTGTTGCAGGATGGTTTAAAGCTCCGGTACGTTCAGGAGCTTTTGCTTTTTGGGGAACCTATGGACAGAGCAGAATTTGATAAATTATGGTTCACGGGCAATGTCAAAATCGTCGTCGATGATAAGAAAGCATTCGTGACGGTCTGGAAAGGCCATTTGGGTAAGGGTAAAAAACTGTCTCTGATTATTAGGGGATCTTTTGCCCTCATGCTGGCAAGCCTCGGAATATTTATCATGACGAAGGTTCAATTTGCCCTGAGCCCGGTGGAGATTGGGTTTTCCTGGTGGGGCTTGGTGCTGTTTCTCCTGGCCTCAGGCATTCCCTTCCTGATGAAAAATTCCGCCGCTCAGGCAGTAAAAAACAAAATCATCCGCGATCCTGAGTTTTATACACAGGCACAGGAGATGGAATTGTTTGTGACTGAGGAGTATTATTAGAAAAAAATTAGCAGAGATTTTAGGTCGTCATTACGAGCGTAGCGAAGAAATTCAGAAAACCACAAAGGACTCTGGATTTACCCCTTCGGGGCATGAAGGCAAAGGTGAAATATCACATACCCCTTCGGGGCATGAAGGCTTGGGAATATTATAACGTCCGTGCCAATTTAGCGGCTCGCGGTGACGAGTTCGTCTTTTTTCTTTTAGCGTTAGCAAATGATGGAAGAATAAATATAAAAATTCGTTAGAGAGGAATGAAGAGTGCCAGGGTTGGAAGTAATCGCTAATTTAATTGATTTAACTGCGACATGAAAACCAAAACCCACATGATCCTGCCGGTGTTCATCCCTCATTTGGGGTGCCCGTACCGTTGTGTCTTTTGCAACCAGACGGACATTACGGGAAGTCATGAAAAGGCCGATGAAAAGAAGGTGCTCGATACGCTTAATACGTATTTGGGCAATAAAGCGTTGAGCGAGCTTCCGCTCAATCGGGAGGTTGCGTTTTACGGAGGCAGTTTTACCGGGTTGCCACCTCAAAGGCAGGAGAGTTTACTGGATCTGGTCGCCCCCTGGATTCAGCAGGGGTTAGTGAGTTCCATTCGTTTGTCCACGCACCCGCTATTTATTGATGACGATCGATTGGCGCTGTTGAAGAAGTACGATGTCAAAACGATAGAACTTGGGATACAATCCACCGATCAAAACGTTCTTCAGCATTCCGGGCGACCCTGTACCCTGGAAACTATTGTGTCCGCCGCTGAATTGATCAAAAAGAATGGCTTTCGGCTGGGACTGCAATTGATGCCGGGACTACCGGGGGACACGGATCAAACCTTTCAAAAATCCGTGGATGACACTCTCAACTTGAACCCGGATTTTGTGCGTTTGTATCCCACACTGGTGATTCGCCACACAGAATTATTTCAGATGTATGAAGAGGGCAAGTTCGTTCCCTGGAGTTTGGAACGTACGCTTGAAAATCTCAAGACGGCGGTCATAAAGTACCGGCAAAATGAAATTTCCGTAATTCGCATGGGACTGCACCCCGACCCTTCCATGCTTGAAAATTATGTGGATGGGCCTTATCATCCTTCTTTGCGTTATCTGGTGGATTGTCGCATTGGCCTGGATGAAATGATCGAACAAATAAAAGGGTTTGATGGATTGACCGATACGGTTAAATTCAAATTCCCATCCCGGTCAACATCCATTTATATCGGCCACAAACGTGAAAATTTACAAAAACTGAAAGAAATGTTTCATTTGGAAAATATAATCATGCAACCGGATAATGATTGTGATCAATTACAACTCATTGCCTGATCCGGCTCCCAAAAGCTAATAAACAGTTTGCTCGATCTTACGAAAGGATATTTATACTATGGTCACCATTGGAATGAATTATAAAATGATTCCCGGCAAGGAAAAAGTATTCGAGGATGCTTTTACCAATGTCTTAAAAGTTATGAACGAGATGGAAGGGCATTCCGAATCATTTTTGTATAAGGACATTAATGATCCGCAATCGTATCTCATCGTTTCCGACTGGAGTTCGGAAGAAGCGTTTAACGGGTTTATTCAGTCGGAAAAATTTAAGAACGTCGTCAACTGGGGAAAAGAGAACATTCTTGCGGGAAGGCCTTCTCATACAGTGTATAAAAAATAAGCTGCGGTAGGTTTACGATTCGTCAACCGTTGATATAGGCGTATGTTCATACTCCCCGTTTTTGATACATCGGACCACTTTTTTATGGAAGTGTTCCGAGTCGTGGGGTAGATGATCTTCTGGACGCCAGCGAATCTTTACTATTTTCCCATCGGGATGGGGAGTGATCTGGGTGATTTCCCCGGTATTTCTTGACATGGGTTCAAACAGGACGTCTCCGATTTGCAGTTTCACAGGTTGCCTCAATTTAGGGGAAGGATTTCATCTGGATTGATTATAATACCGTTGAATTTTAAAAAAGCAGAGATTTCTTTTAATAGTGGCCACCGCTTTTTCCATTTTCAATAAATTCTTATGTTGGAGTAGTTTATGTTGGATTATATTCTCATGTCACCCATGTACCCGACCATGACTTCCGGGAAAATTGACAAGTACCTGGTTCGTCAGGGAGATAAAGTGGTCAAGGGAACGGCTGTGGCTGAAATCACCGCTGAAGGTTATTTTACCCTTTTGTCGGAAATGGAAGGGATCATCAAAGAGTTTTATGTCTCCGAAGGAGATTATGTGGAGATAGATACCCCTCTGATTGAGATAGAAGTTCCTGACCCCCAGGGATAATTGCTCAGACCAGAGAGAAAAACACGCTTGCGGTTGCCAGGTAAATGGTCAGGCCCAGAATATCATTTAAAACAATGACCATCGGCCCGGTGCTGATGGCGGGATCAATTCCCGCCTTTAAAAAGAAGATGGGCGTTAAAGACCCCAGCAGGCTGGATAGACTCACTGCCATAATGATTCCCAACCCTACCGTGAGACCCAGGAGGGGACTGATCTGGATCAATGTCCGGGAAGAGGCGGTTAATACCACTCCGCACAGCACCCCGAAGATAAGCCCGTTAATACATCCAACGGCCAGTTCGCTACGCACCACGCGTTTGAGATTGTCTTCCTGGATATCTCCGGTGGCCATTCCACGGACAATAACCGTCGCCCCCTGGATCGCTACGTTTCCTGATAGGCCGATCACAAAAGGAATGAACAGGATGATCGTTGAAAATTCTACAAGCGAGTGCTGATAGCTGCTCATAATAAAAGCGCTGAACAGCCCTCCTAAGAATGTGGTGAATAACCAGGGAGCCCGGGTCCAGATTTTTTTGCCGATTTTCCTGGCAAACGGGTCCATTTTAGCCGTACCCACCATGGTGAATATGTCTTCGCTGGCAATATCCTGAATAGAGCGAATGACGTCATCGAAGGTCACCACACCCTGAATCACATTTTTTTCATTGACCACAGGTATGGAGCTTAAGTGCTCATGGTCCATCATATTTGCCACCTTGTCGCAGGGGTCCGTTAACAGGACCTTGGGAGTCTCTTTTCTCATAAACTCTGTGGGATGGGCGATTGCAGGAACATTCAACAGGTCCAGTAATTTAAAATACCCCAATAACTCTTTTTTCCTGCTCAGGACATAAAAGTAAGGCGCCGCTTCCTGACCTCGGTTCCGCTTGAGTTGCATCAGGATATCTGCGGCGGTTTGCTCCTCATAAACTCCGTGGAAGGAGGTTTCCATCAATCCCCCCGCAGTTTCCTCCCCGTAGGAGATCAAATCTTTTATGACATTGGCTTCTCGGAGCGGAATTTTCTCCAGAATTTCATCCCGGGTTTCCTCAGGATGCTCCATGAGAAGGTCCGTGGCTTCATCCTCCGGCATGTCTCCGAGCAATTTGGCCAGATAGTCAGGGTCCAGGGATTGTAGAATTTCCAGACGACTGTCCCGATCGGTTTCATAAAGCAACTCCTGGCGTTTTATATCACTTTCCAGCAGGTGGAAAATACGGATTTTGTCTTCTTGGGAGAATTCGTGGAAACGGCGGGCTATTTCAAAATGATCAATCTCGTCAAGTCGCGATTGAATTTCCTGGCGTGAAAGAGTAGGGTCATTCAAAAAAATATTTATAGTTTCAACAGACATGATTTTTTAATACCATATTGAAGCCAAAAGGCTTACTTTATAAAAGTTGTATTGGTTTAGTGTCAGTTTTTTACATTATTACGGTGAGGAACCATGGTCTTAAATATTTCACATGAAGACAAGAAAAAATATGACGAGGGATTAAAAAATCGTAAAACCCGTGTGCGAGTAAAACGCTCTTCCCTCATTTCCGAAAAATCAAAAACCGCGGCCTTCAAACAGTTCGATAAAATGTCTGGATCGGACATGAAGAATGATATTCAAGTCGATGTTCATGTAAAAATGAACGATAACTTCATGCGTACCGGCCCCTATAGTCCGAAAAAAAAATAAACCCGGCTGGGCAGAACGTGGAGGAAATCTGTTTAGAACTTCAAACCGCTTCCTTGGATAGTTTTAAAATTGGTAGCAGAACTTTTAACGGTTCCTGTGAAACGGAGCTTGATGTGTTATTTTTTGGGTTGGCATTTAAAAGAGATAATTTCTCGGACTTCTGCTGAAAATCAGGTTCGTGTTTCCTTTTATACTCTTCATAAACCCGCTCTTCAATGAACAACTCAACCAGGTCCGGGTCCAACTTCCCTTCTTTTGCCATTGCTCTCAAAATGTCGTGAACATTGCACAAACTGAGTACAGGTTTGTAAGGGCGGTCTGAAGCCGTCAACGCTTCGGCAATGTCAGTCACCGCCATTAATTTACCCTCGAAAGGAATTTCATCGCCTTTCAACCCCAAGGGGTATCCGCTACCATCGATGCATTCATGATGCGCCGCCGCAAAATGAGGAATATTTTTAATTTTCTTGGTGAACGGAATCTGTTGAAGCATCTTTAGAGTTATGAATGCGTGCTCCTTGATTTTATTCCGCTCCCGCTGGTTAATACTTCCTTTACGAATGGATAAATTTTCCAGCTCATCCGCCGTGAGGTAGGGTTGAGGCGTTCCATCTTCGCCCTGATAGGTCATCTTCCCGATGGCATTCAGCCGTTCTACTTTTTCTTGCTCAAGATATTGACTGGGCTCATTGCAGTCGCGAAGAAATTGACGGATTTCAGTGATTTCTTCCATTCGGATCTTGGTTTCTTCCTCCACTCTTCCCAACTCAATCCCATCGGCGTTTTTTTGAATCCATTTGATCTTTTTCTCCAGGCCCTCCCTTTGAGCCCTTTCCAGCAAAAATAGCATTCTGAGGTCAATGAGGTGTATGCGGTCAAAGATGGTTTGTAATTTTGTGGACTTTTCCATGATCTCAACCGGGGTGGTCACCTTGCCAATATCATGCATCCAGGCGGCAATCCGCAATTCACGCATGGACTCGCTATCGAAGAACACATCCTTGAAACAACCCTCATTTTTTCGATGAATGACCTCTGCCATGGTCAGAGTTAAATGGGCCACCCTGCGGATATGACCGCCGGTGTTGGGTGATTTTTCATCAATGGCCGTGGCCATCACCTTCACGAAAGCTTCAAACAGGTTCTCCATATTATTGATCAAATTTATTTTTGATATGGAAATGGCGGCCTGTGAGGCCAGACCTTCAGTCAGGTTTTCGCAGTCTGCTGAAAAGGGCACAACCTGACTGGTATCTGCATGCCTGGCGTTGAGAAGTTGCAAGACGCCGATGATGTCGTCGTCGTGATTTTTCAATAAGACCACCAGCATGGATTGGGTCCTGTAGCCGGTGGCTCGGTCAAAATTCTTAGGATCGGTAAAATCAAACAGGGTTGTATCGTAAACGTCGGGGATGTTTACTGAGATTCCGTTCAAGGCCACAAAAGCGGAAACATTTGATTCCTTTAATTCAACCGGAGGAAAGGGGATGGCATCGCCATTTTTTCCTCCCATGCGAATATTCAGGCTGTCGTTTTGGACGATTTTAAAACGGAGCTGATTCCCTTCCAGGATATACAGGGTTCCGGCATCGGCATTGGTAAAGTTTCTTGCCTGATCGACGATCATTTCCAATAGAACGTTGATATCGGTAACACTCGACAATGCCCGGCCAATATCAGAAAGTTTCCGAATCTGGGAATGCAGGCGGTCCGCGTAATTCTTCACATCCTGAACAACACTGCCTAGTAAATTATTCAGAGCTTCATCATAGGACGACGGCGACGAAGGACTGAAAGTAGGTTTCGTTTCTTTCTTCAATACAATGATCCGAGTTAGACTTTTAATTTGGTGTGTGTTGAAGTATAAAACAAAACCAATTAAAATTCATAACCCCTTTAATTACAAGAGGTAAATGTTTTTCGGATGCATCGAGAAACCCTGAGTTATCGCAAGTTATCTTTTCAAGTTAAAAAAAAATTACAAATAATCTTTGAGGAGGAGGGGGGAATCCGTGTGCCAGATTTTCTTTCCGCAAACGTTTACAAATACGGGGTCTTTTGATTGAAACAGCTCGAGGTGCGATTGGTAGAGGTCTTCCTGTTTGGTTCTTGCATCTCCATAGGCTTCTTTTTCCTCTTTGAAGATGCCTTCCTCAAATTCTTTGATGCCATCCTTCGAGCTTTTGTTGGCAAAATAAGATTTGAGCAGGGGGTCCTTCAAATTTTCAGGATTTTTAGCCGCCTTTCTAAGAAGAAGTTTGATCCCACGGGAAGAAGTCGATTCGAATAGGCCGGCACGAATGCAGACATGCTTCGATTTCCCTGGTTCCACGGTCCATTTTTCGATGGCCTCCTTGGAATATCCCATAGCTCCATAGGTTGCCAGCTGATGGCGAATCACATAGAAAGTGGAATAGGCCACGATGGTATCGATATCGAGTTGCTTTTCGAGGTTTAGAATTGGAAGAAACGATAAATTATTGGATTTATCAATTTGTTCCTGCGTGGCTTCTTTGATCGGGGTTCCCACATCGCCAAGGGCCGTGGCATAAAACATCGTGTCGAATTTCCCTGAACTTATGGTCTTTATGGAGTCAATGCAGTTGGGGTCGTTGATGTCGCCGAAGATGGTGTGATCGACATCATCAATTTGAAAGCCGGGAATTTCCTTGCCGTACCAATTGCCAACAATCACAGCGTCTTTTCCATGTATCTTGCGGACTGCCTGGATAGCTGCGGTTCCCATGACTCCGGTTGCCCCAATAACCAAATAATTCCCCATTTTGCTCCTCCAATATTTTATTTGTATCTAAAAATTTAAGAACCACCGTGGTTTTCATCGACATCCCAATAAGGTATTTGGGATTCTTCAAAATTTGCCTGGGTCAAGTAAGAGTCGTTGATAAAAAAATCATCTATTTCCTGCCCCAGAGAGATGGTCCTAGAAAACATAGGTTCAAATTGGTTCTGATTTTTAAATTCTGTGAACAGAGACCGATATTTCACGATTAAGACGCTAGAACCCAAGATTGATGTTTTTATTTTGCTTAACTCTAAAACTCTATTACTGTTTTTAAGGGCAACTTTTGTATATTCCAACCAATCTTCGATTTGCTTTTTGGGATTTCCCAAGACGGTATGCAGGGATTTAAATTTATCTTCCCCCAGCTCAGAAAGTTTTCTGGAGACATAGCTTGCCAGTTCGTTTAAAGGAACCCCTGACCTGGTTTCACACAGATAGGTGAGAGTGGCAATCAGTTTATTTATTTTGGAATCGACTTCAATGGCTCTTGATGAATGACGGCCCATGGAGGGTATTTTTGAAAATATTCCCCAAATACCTCCCTCGATTTGCACATCATCTCTATCTTTTTTCAAGGGCTTTATGAGATTCAGGCAACTGGCGGAATCGTCTTGCGCATTACTATCAGCAACAGGAAACCCAAGGGTGAAAACTAAAAGTATCAGGATAAGAATTATCCTAATCAATTTAGTTTCCGCTCATATGCGCATCAGAGGAGTCCGCTCCAGACAAGTGATCCGTAGATGTTTCATCGCCGCTAATGTGTTCGTCCTGACTCTGTTCCGCTGCGGGAGCGGTTGAAACCGGTGAACTCTTTTTTGCGTCCTCGGAGCACCCACTCGAAAACAGGAAACCAAGATAAAGTAAAATAATTAGGAATTTAGTCATATATATAACCACTGGAAGGAGGATTGAGCACCAATTTATACCGCAACATGGCTTTAGTCAATGGGATTTTCCCAAGACCGAATACGCATATGAACTTATTGGAGCTTCCAAAAATATTCGTTAAATTTCAAACGAAACAATGTTTTCGAACTTCATAGCATGCGGAGTGGAAATCTTAAAAAGGTGTTAGTTCTTAGAACTTCTTTTGAATTTAGTATTTCCTAAGTTTAGGATGATTTGGAAATCCGCTTCCGTTAAGGGGGTTACTGACAGGCGCGATTGTTTAACAAGGGCGATGGATTGAAGATCAGGGTGAGCTTTGATTTCACCCAGAGTGACCGGCCTGCTCATCGTCACTTCCGGTTTCAAATTTACCACCACCCAACGGGTGTCATCGGTCGTGGGGTCCTGATATGCCGTTTTTGTGACCTCCGCGATTCCCTTGATCTCTTTTCCAACCACACTGTGATAAAAAAGAACGAGATCCCCTTTTTTCATCGCTTGCAGGTTATTGCGAGCCTGATAGTTTCTCACACCATCCCAGTAGGTTTCTCCATCCTGAACAAATTGCTCCCAGCTATATTTTGAGGGTTCTTGTTTTACCAGCCAATAGTTCATAACTTCACCTGTCTGTATTAAAAGAGAGTTGTTGAAAAATGTTAAATACTTTAACTCCGGCCCTTAAGTTCCGTCCAGGGATATCATTTTAAAACTAAATCTCAGAAAAAAAAGAGGTTAAAAGGAAATTTTGTTGATAATTGGATTGACCCAAAGATTTAATCAAAATATAATCAATGAATTCAATAAATATTATAACCCATGCAAACCAACCCTTGTCCGGGGAGTTTTCTTCCAGGGGAGTTTTTAATATGTACCGTAAAGAAATCAAAGTATTAGATTGTACCATCCGTGATGGTGGTTTGATGAATAATCACCTGTTTGAAGATGATTTGGTCCGCCGTGTATTTCAGGCCGTGAATAATTCTGGAGTGGATTATATTGAACTGGGTTATAAAGCCGACGAAAAACAATTCAATAGAGAAGAATTCGGGCCCATGAAGTTTTGCTCGGAAAAGGATCTCGAGCGAGTTGTCGGAGATACTGAAAAAAAATGTAAAATTTCCGTCATGGCAGATATCGGCCGCTTTGATCCCGCAGAAATTTTACCTGCCAGCGAAAGTTATGTCGATATGATGCGCGTTGCCTCCTATGTCAAAGACATCGACAAAGCCATTGATCTGGTTAATACTCTAAAATCCAAGGGGTATGAAACAACCATCAACATCATGGCCGTATCCCATGCCCGTGAACGTGAATTGGATGAAGCGCTTGAACAAGTGGAAAAAGAAAGTGAAGTCGATGTTGTTTACCTCGTGGATAGTTTCGGCGCCCTTTATTCAGAACAAATAGCCTACCTTGCAAAGAAATATAGAGATATTTTAAAGACCCGCGAATTAGGCATACACGCTCATAATAATCAGCAATTGGCATTCGCTAACACCATTGAGGCTATCATTCAAAATATCAATTACCTGGATGGAACCATTTTAGGTATAGGGCGTGCCGCTGGAAACTGTCCTCTCGAGTTGATTTTAGGATTTTTGAAAAATCCGAAATTTAATATTCGCCCGATTCTTAAAGTTCTGGAGACGGATTTTGTCAAACTGCAACAGGAAATAGAGTGGGGCTATAACATTCCTTATATGATAACCGGTGTGTTGGATGTACACCCCAGAGCGGCAATGAAACTGAGAAAATCTGAAAGTAAGGACGATTATCTCAGTTTTTATGAAAAATTAACCAATGAAGCTGCTATCTAATCGATCTATCCATGCCTGTGTCCCGTTTTGATGTAACAAGGTTCAAGGAAGAACCAGCCTTGGGAATCATTCGTGGCGTGACAGAAGAATCATTACAGGGTGTCATGGAAGCCATGATATCAGGCGGTCTTCGGTTTGCCGAAGTGACGTTGAACACACCCAACGCCGCCAGCCTTATTAAAAAAGCTGCAAAACTCTACTCCAACTCAATCTGCCTCGGGGCCGGTACGGTCCTTTCCCTGGCGGATGCGAAGACGGCTTTTGAATCAGGAGCTCAGTTTATTGTGTCTCCCACGCTGAATGAAGAGGTGGCTGTATTTTGCAAAGAATACAACCTTGCTTATTTTCCTGGCGCCCTCACACCCACTGAAATTGAAAATGCCTGGAACGCCGGGGCGACTATGGTCAAAGTATTTCCTGCCAGTCAAATGGGTTCTGGCTATTTCCGCATCATTAAAGGACCGTTTCAAAATATTCCACTGATGGCTGTCGGAGGAATGGGGCCGGGTAATATTTCCGAATATCTATCAGCTGGCGCCGATGCTGTTGCTCTGGGGGGATCAATCATATCCGCATCCAGAATGAATGAAAAAAAATACTCGCTGATTCAAAACGATATTGAGGTTTTTTTGTTGGCACTTAGAAATTTTTACTCTACTATGTCCAGTAATCAGCAATAGGCCGTATTTAAAGGCTTTTAAAGGGGGACTCAATGGCTTTCGATTTTATGAAAAATTTTATGATGTGTGATGATGAGGAGCGGTTTGTCAAGCTGTGCGAATCCATTGAAGATGCTATTCGGGAAGCAAACGAGGGTGGGGAAAAATTTGGCGACTCCGAGATCATGCAAGCTCTGGATTATGTGGGTTTCAATTTGTGTCGCGATGATTGGGAGGAGTTTAAGAAAATGGAATTTCCCCGTGAATTGGGTTCAAAGGATTCCGGTTCCAGCAAGGGAGAACGATTGATTCACTAATAATCCAGAAAAACCGCTCTCAATTTTGTGAAAATTTTTCAAACTCGCCGATGCGCTGTATCAGATTGTGCATCTTTTTATCTAACGTCGTGATGTGGCGATCGATCTCTTCGATCTCTTTTTTCTCTTTCGACATATAAACCGTTTTACACTTTTCTAAATGATTGCTGATATGCTCGATCATATCGTGGATCTCGTTAGTCTCAGCAGAAAGATCGTCAGCGGTTTCCTGAACGTTTATCAATAACTCTGTTTCCAATTCTCCGGCAGACCGATCTTTTTTCCCTCTCTTGATTTTGTTGCGGGCGATGCCCACCCAAATCCCTGAAATGACAAGCAGGATAAGGCCCAATGTGGCCAAATCCACCAGAAGGACGAAATAGGAGCCGAAAAACCTTCCGGTATGGATTTCAGTGAAGAGTTTGACCAAATCCATTTTTCTTTCGTCAGGTTGTTTTGCAGAATTAGACAACTCCTGTTCGCGCCAATGTTTGCCGCCATCCTGGGATAAAAACAGGCCGGAAGTGGTTCCGGCAATCCAGACAGGGGAAGGGGAATGGGTTCGATAGATCCGGGTCAGTAAAGGTGGGCTAGACGAAAATAAGCTTCCAGACTTTTCGTTTGAACTAAAATCTAACGGCTGCCAAGAATCACCGCCATCAGCAGAAAGAAGAATATTTTCTCCTGTTGAAATGGTCAGTTTGGCAATGTTTGTCGGGTTCACAAGAATGGAAGACACATGGTTGATGTTTTTATTTTTGTCCTTCACCCAGTTACGGCCCTGATTGAAAGATTTGAACAGTCCGGCATCGGTTCCAATATAAATAAACTCAGGATCTGTTTTAAGAGAGATCATACTGCGGACATCAGCAAACTTATTTTCCCAGACAGGTTCCCACGTCTTCCCACCGTTCAAGCTCCGGTACATTCCGTTAGCGGTACTTATGTAGATCGTTTCGGAATCGACAGCAGAGATGCGGATCATCTGCACAGAAATTTCTTTTCCCTCATTTCCGCCACCAAATAAAATTTCCCAGGACTCGCCTCCATCTTCCGAAAAATAAAGCCCTCCTTGAGTCGCCGCAAATAATTTGTACGAGTCTTCAGGGTGGATGACAATATCGTGCACGTCTCCGTTGGTCAGTCCGCTGGAGGCGTCGAACCATTCCGTCCAATGATCGCCGCCATCCTCTGTTTTAAAAATTCCTCCTGGAGTTCCGGCATATAGAACGCCACTTTGTACCGGGTCCACGGTCAATACGCGGATAATTTTATGAAATAATCCCTGTTCAAGTTCATTCCACGAATTCCCCTTATCCTGGGAACGGTAGAGACCATGATCAGTTCCCACGTAAATAGAACCGTTTGGTGTTGCAGTGATGGTATGGATGTTTCTTCTGGAACTGGCAACTTGAAAGTATTTATCTGGAAGGAATGTGCCGCTAACGACAACCTTGTTCAAGCCAAAGCTTTCGTAATGCATGAGGATGAAACCTGACAGGGACAGAATGATGAAGAACACCGCGCAAACCAGCCCGATCCATTTATGAAAATTCCGGGTATTTTTAAATGACCGAATTTTCAAGACAAGCCTTTCTTTTCTTCAACGGGCATGGCGCTCTGACCCAGCTTTTCAAATTCATCCTGAAGCCTGTTCTCTACAAATGAAACATGATCAAAAAGCTCATGGATTTTTTCGTCGATTTCCTTCAGGTGTCCGGACAGTTCCTTCAAATCCTGATCCTTGGTGTCCTTCAGAAAGATTTCACAGCGTTTGGCATGATGAGAAATATGTTCCACCAGATCGTGCACTGCGGAAATGTTATTTTGAATATGAGAGGTCTCTTTTTTGAGCTGTTCGTTTTCCACTTCCGGTTTGATCCCGAACGTATACACCAGCGCAACAACATAAGCCAAAACGAGAATTGCCTGCCCAATGAAAGTTTCCCAGGTGGGGTACATGCCCAGCCAGGAAATATGAGGTGCGAAATCGGCCTGCGTGATGGGAATTGCCTGCCCGATCTGTAAGCGGTGCAAGCCTTTTCCCATAAATGTAAATGCCATGTAGTAAAGAAAAATGCTGGTGAAGGCAAAAAACCATTTGATGGGAATTTTCACCCCGGCTTTGTTTATCAGGTAATAAACAAGACCCAAAACAGCGCATCCCACAATAAATCCGGGGACGATGCCTGCCGTACCTTCACCGGCATACAAATAAAGAGCCTGGTAAAAAAGAACGGTTTCAAACCCTTCCCGGTAAACGGACAAAAAGGCCACACTGCCTAAAGCAAAAATACTGCCCGTTGAAACCGCCGTCTTCATTTTTTTGGTGATATAAGACTGCCATTTCTCGGCTTCAATTTTAGAAACCAACCAGTAACTGACCCAAAATAGAAAGACCACCGCCACAATCATGATCCAGCCCTCTAACAACTCCTGGCTGGATGCATTTATATGCATGACTTCGCGGACAATGTAGGCGGTCAGGAAGCTTCCTGCGATTCCCAGGAAAACACCGGAATAGATGGATTTCAACTTGTCCTGATTGCGTGACTTGATTAAAAACGCAATCAAGGCGGCGATGATCAGGATCGCTTCAAATCCTTCGCGGACGATAATTGAGAACGATTGAATGAACATCCCTGAAAAACTGATTTTTTCCTGGAGAGTATCCAGAGCCTTGGAAAGATCCGCATGGATACTGGCATGAATTTTTTCCACATGCGGTAAATCAGCCTTGCGCTTGATCTCCGCCTGCAAGCGGCTAAAGCCCGACTCCAGCCGAAGTCCCAATTCCTTGCGTTTGCTGAGCAGTGCCGCTTCAACACCCTCGTAGGTGAGATAGGCATCGATTGCTGTGTCCGCCGCTTCTTGTATTTCACCCTTTTTAAAAATTTCCAGACTGGTATCGAGCAATTTACGAGACGCGGCAATGACGGTCGCCGCATGTGTGGAGCCATCGTCCCCTGCCGCAGTCTCCTCAGTCGCCAGCCCTGCGATGATCAAAGGCAGTTTGACGTTGGCATTGGAAAAACTACGGACATAATACGTGACGTCCCAAAGGTCTTTTTCCGAGAGAAAATCCGCCCAGCCAATCATGGCCGTGTTGGCGATACCCACGTTGATCACCTGGAAATTGTCGTAAGCAACGGTATTGTCATCGCCTGTGAGCTTGGGGTTGGCAAGAATCGCAGGAGTCGGATTGAATTGCGCGGCAATCGGGCCATCGCCTTGTCCTGTTAGGCCGTGGCACACTGCGCACTTGCTTTCATAAATGGCTTTACCATTGGCAAGCGATACCGGGGTGGAAGGCGTCTGACTGATTTTGATGTCATAGGCTTTCTTAATGCCCGCATTGATACTATTGACAAGTAAGAGCACTTCAGAGGAATCTACCTTTGAATTTATTTTTATAGCGAGATCGGCAAAAATACCATCAATGGAATCCGTAGAACCTGCCGTGGGAGCTGGAAGCCGTTTAAAACGACCTTCCGCTTGTTCTAAAAAGACTTTGCTTTCTTCATATTCAGCAGCGATGGCGATTTTTCCATCGACGATTCCCGCTTCATACTCAGCACCGACGATATTCATCATCATGACGATCTTTTTGACTTTGCTTTCCAGAGATTCCGTAGCCGCTTGCGCGTGAATGGAAGATATAACGAGGGCGGTAAAAAAAACACTCAAAACCAGGGTGGGGAGGGATTTCTTTATCATGGATAGTTTTCTATGTAAAGTTATTGTTAATTAAATCAATAAGTTAATCAAAAGAATTCCTCGTAGCTCTGCTACGGGGTTTCCTTTCACATTCCCCTCCTTTGCAAGGAGGGGTTAGGGGAGGTTATAAAAAAACTACCTTTAAATACCCCGCCCCTTGGGGCGGGGATCATTTATTTGGAATCTTTAAAAATAAGGCGTTTTCACACACCATTCACATATAAATAAAAATGAGAATAGTTATCAATTATATGGAATGATAATAGCCCTGTCAATAAATAAGAAGGGTTAAAAGCTTATGAAAATACAGGTTTTATGGAGTTGGCGTGAAAGGCGGTAAATTTACCCGCAGTGGGCGCTAAGGACGAAAAAGAGGGAGGCAGTTACTCCCCCTTTTGAAAGGGGGCTGGGGGGATTTTTTTTATATCTTTCTTAAATGGAGAGAGGAGTCTAAATTGATTAACTGAGGAGCAATCACCCTTTGAGTTTTGATAACATTTCCTCCCAGTGTTTGATGAGAACGCGGAACGTTTCCACATGCTTCATTTCTTCCTGCCTGAGGTCTGCATACATGCGCCGCTTGCCCAGTTCTTCCTCAGAGTCCCCGGAAGTTTTTTCAATGAGGGTCTCGTAATACTGCACCGAGTTCTCTTCGCTGATCACACCCTTGTAAAGAATCTCCAACCGGGCTTGAATGGTACCAATGGTTTCCTTTTCATTTTCCATAATTCACATTCAAAAACTTTTATTAGACAGGATTAACAGAATGGATCGGATTATATCAGTTTTCTTTCATATGTCACCCTGAGCCTATCAAATACGCCCTCGCGAGCCGCGACAAGCGGTGTGGCCGTTATAATACTCCCAAGCTTTCATGCCCCGAAGGGGTAGATCCTGTATTCTGGATTACTTCGTCGCCGTTGGCTCCTCGCAATGAAGTGTGCGGCAGGCTCACGCTGTCGATCCTGCCCAAGAATCTTTTATTTTCTTTACGATCTTTGTGTCGTCACCCTGCGGATGTTGTGGTAAATTTGAAGATTATTAAGCAAACAAACCATTCTCCCTATAGGGGTTAACCCAATACATTCGAGAAATTTATGAAAACGGTAGAAAATAACGCATACGAAGATTTAGTCGAAAAGTTGGAGGAAATTTCCCGTCTCGGTGGGATAATGAGCACGATCCATTGGGATCAGGAGGTGATCATGCCTTCCGGTGCGGCGGAATCGCGCGCCAAGCAGATTTCCGCTCTGGCCGGAGTGATTCACGAACGGGCCACAGATGCGCGTCTTGGCGAATGCCTGGGGAAATTGCACAGTGAGGGCCCATCAGTATTTGATTCTAAGGAATGGTGCAATATACGCGAGGCCAAACGCGATTATGACATGGAAACCAAGGTCCCCAAGAGGCTGGTCCAGGAGATGGCCGAGCTGGGGTCCCGAGGTCATGCGGTCTGGGCCGATGCCCGCAAGGATAATAAGTTTTCCGATTTTGCTCCGGTTCTCAAACGTTTTATGGAATTGAAAAAGCAATGGGCAAAGTGTGTCTTTCCCGACCTCGCCCCCTACGACGCGAACATCG
Source organism: Nitrospinota bacterium (assembly GCA_027619975.1). Taxonomy (NCBI): domain Bacteria; kingdom Pseudomonadati; phylum Nitrospinota; species Nitrospinota bacterium. The sequence goes on along the minus strand of JAQCGX010000002.1, from coordinate 108,559 downwards.
ACAATTTCGAACGCGGCACGACGATGGCGGAGATCACCCCCATTTTTGAGCGCTTGAAATCGGAGTTGATTCCGCTCATCAAGTCCGTTCAGGACAAACCCCAGCCGGACATTTCGTTTTTGCAGGGCACTTTTCCCGTGGACAAGCAGGAAGCGTTGGGCAAACAGATCAGCACCGAAATGGGTTTTTCCTTCGATCAGGGCCGCATGGATGTTTCCATTCATCCGTTTTGCGGGGGAGGGCACCCGACGGACGTGCGCATCACTACCCGTTATAAAGACAGCGATTTTGTCGAGTCCCTGTACGCCGTCATTCACGAAACGGGGCACGGGCTTTATGAACAGGGCCGCATGGCTGAGGGCCGCGACCTTCCGGTTTCGAAAGCGTTGACCATGGGCATCCACGAATCGCAGTCACTGTTCTGGGAGCGCATGATAGCGCAAAGCAAACCGTTCTGTTCCCGCTATCTGGATACGTTTCGCGCCACTTTTCCGGAGAATCTCAACGGAGTGTCCGCCGATGCGATGTATGAAGCCATCAACACCTGCAAGCCTTCGTTCATCCGGGTGGAAGCCGATGAATTGACCTATCCCCTGCATGTGATCCTGCGCTTCGAGATCGAAAAAGGCTTGTTTGACGGTTCGATGGCAGTCGATGATTTGCCGCAAATCTGGAATGAGAAAATGGTAAACTATCTGGGAGTCAAACCTCCCACGGATACGCTGGGGGTTCTTCAGGATGTGCACTGGAGCGGCGGTGCGTTTGGCTATTTTCCTTCTTACACGCTGGGCGCGATGTATGCCTGTCAGTTTTATCGGACCCTGGTTCGCGAAGTTCCCGATACGGAGAAACACATTGAAAGCGGAGACTTTTCCCCAATCAAAAACTGGTTGAACGAGAAAATCCACCGTCAGGGCCGATTATATTCGCCACAGGAACTGGTTCAACGAGTGACGGGGGAGCCTCTTAACCCCGACCATTTTATAGATTATCTCAAAACGAAATATAACGCCGTCTATCAACTGGATTAGAGGAATAAATTGCGATGAGTGATTCTTTGATTGGAAACGCCAACAAAAAAAACGGTCCGGATTATTGTTCTCAATGCAGCGAACAGCTTCCCGCTGGAGCCACGTTTTGCCCGCATTGCGGCCCTCCCGCACTTCATGAAGACGAACCGGAAAAAGGCATCGGCGGTGGGCAGACCTTTTTCCGAATATTTCTCATTGTTGCGTTGTTCGGTGCGATCGTTATCATCAAGCTGGGTCTTAATTTAGGGGGTAACGAGGAAGAATCCCTGCCGGACGGGCCCACCATGGAATCATCGGATGGAACCAAAACAGCAAAACCGCATGTTGTGGATTTCAAAACCATTCATCAAATCAAAGCTGAACAGGCAAAAATACGAGAAAAACCGGCGGATGACGGCAAAATCCTGACGGTTTTGAAGAAAGGGGCCAAGGTCACCATTGTGGATAGCAATGACGATTGGTGGCAAATAACCGGAGACGGTAAAACCGGGTGGATCGTCAAGGATGAATTGGACACGCAAATCCAATAACGGCTATGAGTTTGCAGTTTTCAGCAATCCGTCCCGGGTTATGATCAGCGCATCTTTAAATTCCACGTAATTGCGGGTGACTTGAAACTGCGGAAACTCTTCGATCACATTGTCCGGTGGGCAATACAAAATCCCGGCATCGGCTTCTTGCAGCATCCCGGTATCGTTATAAGAATCCCCTGCGGCGATCACCTGGAAATTGAGATTTTTAAACGCCCGGACGGCCTTGGTTTTGCCATCAGTAATGCGTAAACGGTAGTCCACGATGCTTCCTTCTTTATTCAGCACGAGACTGTGGCAAAAAAGTGTGGGATTGCCAAGTTGCGCCATCAACGGACCGGCAAACTCATAAAACGTATCTGACAGTATGACTACCTGAAACTCGGATTGCAGCCATTGCAAAAACTCATAGGCCCCCGGCAACGGAGAAATCCCTCGGATCACGTCTTCGATGTCCGATAGTTTTAGATTATTTTCCTCCAGGATTTTCAATCGTCCCCGCATCAGTACGTCATAATCGGGGATATCACGGGTCGTCAGGCGGAGCTTTTCAATTCCGGTTTTCTCGGCAAAAGCGATCCACACCTCGGGAATCAATACTCCTTCAAGATCCAGGCAAGCAATCATTCGCAAACGTTCCTTTCGTAAATGTGTTGGCCCGACATTATAGAGGAAGAATGGATGAAAACAAGGGGCATCAGTTTAATTCAGGATTTTCGCCGGCGGTTTTTGAACAGACTCAAAAGGAAAATAAGCTCGTCGTTTTTCATCAGGTAGGAAAGAAATCCAAAGGTGAAGATTCCCGTAAAAATACAGCCCAGCAAAACAAAAACCCTTTCTCCCAGCGAAGCTAGAGGGTCATAAAAGGTGAGGTCGCAATAATAAATCTGAATTCCCATCAGGGTGGACGACAAAGCCAGCTTGAGGGTGGAAATCAGAATCAGGCGTCCGCCGATCAGCCCCAAACGTTTTTTCAGAAAATAAACCAGCAATAAAACATTGAGTAGGGCCGAAATAGATGTCGCCAGCGCCAGCCCCCCATGTTGCAAGGGCCCCATTAAAATCAGGTTCAATACGATGTTCAGGAGCATCGAATAGATGCCAATCTTTACCGGCGTTTTTGTGTCCTGCAACGAGTAATAAGCCGGAACGATCACCTTGATGCCCGCAAACGCGCACAGCCCCAGCGAATAATACAATAACGCGATGGCTGTTCCGTCGGTCGAGGCGCGCAAAAACTCTCCCCGCTCCCAGAGTGCGTTAACAATAGGGAATCGCAGAATGATCAACCCCACCGTTGCCGGGATGGTGATAAAAAGAATGAATCGTATTCCGAAGGCAAGCGTCTTTTTCAGCTCGGCAAAATCCTTGTTGGCGGCTTGCCGGGACAGCATGGGCAGGATGGCCACTCCCAGAGCGACGGCAAAAACTCCGAGCGGCAATTGCACCAGCCGGTTTCCGTAATACAAATAGGAGATGGAACCACCGGGAAGCAAGGAAGCGAGAAGGGTGTCGATCAGCATATTAATTTCGTAAACCGCCAGTCCGAACATGACCGGGACCATTAATTTGCCGATTTTAATGATCTCGGGATGTTTGACGTCGAATGTTTTGACAAACGTAAATCCCTTGCGAAAGGTTTCCGGCAGTTGCACCAGCAATTGCAAAACCCCACCTAAAAGGACGCCCACGGCCAATCCAAAAATGGGTTCCTCCATCAGCGGAGACACGAAAAAAATTCCAAGAATCATGCTGATATTGAGCAGAACGGGTGCGGCGGCAGGCAAGGCAAATACATTGAACGTGTTCAAGATGCCCATGCAAAATGATGCGAGTCCGATGAAGATCAAATAAGGCGCCATCCATTGGGTCAGTTTCACCGTCAGGGCGAATTTTTCGGGATCATCGAGAAAACCAGGAGCAAACACGGTAATGACTGCAGGACTGAAAAAGAATATAGCGCAGGTGGTGATTACCAGAATGACGAAAACAATATTCAGCAGATTGGCAGTCATTTCCCAGGCGGCTTTTTCCCCCTTGGTATTCAACAGGTCGGTAAACACGGGGATAAAAGCCGCGCTGACCGCTCCTTCGCCGAGAATTTTCCTCTGCATATTGGGGATGCGGAAAGCCACGAAAAAAGCGTCTGCGGCGACGGAGGAACCAAATTGCATGGCGATCGCTAAATCCCGCGCCATTCCAAAAATCCTGGAAATGAGGGTCATGCCGCTGACGGCTCCTGCCGCCTTGCTCACTTTTTTATTATTTTCCATGCGCTGGGAAGGAAGTTTGGTAGGAAAATGAATGGACTCCTTCGGCTTCACGCCACTTAAAGGACGTGGAAGTATAACAAAATTACCGTTCCGGTTGAATTTAATTATCAGGATGCAAAGGGGCGGCGGCGGTTGCCATTGCAAAATCATTTTGTTTTCAGTGATCCACACCACAATATTTTCAGCAATGTGTACTATAATCATTTGAACAATTTTCAGGAGAGAGTCAGGATGCCGCAGTTCAAATTGAGAACAAAAGATAAAAAGGTTTTCGATGCCATTCAAAAAGCCGTTGAAGAAACAGTCGTCATTCAGCGGCAGAAAAGCATGACCTACGGGCGCTGGGATTTTGTGGTCTTTGGAGAAGAGGATAAGAACACGACCATTCTCCGCGAAGGATATGCCGAGCACGCGGCGATTAAGCGAGCGCCTCTTTATATAGCCTCCCTTGCGCGACCGGGACTGACCAATTTAATCGGAGTTCCTATTAAGGAGTTCATCACCGAGGATATCCCGGAAGAATATCGGGGGCTGGAAATCATCCAGGTGGACCCGGTTCGTCCCTTAACAATTAAGAATAAAAAAACGCTGCCCGGTATCAGCAAGGCAGCGGATTCAATTTGCAAAGAGTATGAGGATCAGAATATAGCCGTCATCCATGCCCCCCGCGAAGCGGATTGGATGATTGCCGTGATGAAATACCTCCATGATTGCGATCAGGCCTTCCCCGACCGGTTGCAGGAGTCATTAGGATTGACACAGAGGAATGCAAACAACCTGTTTTCCTTTAGCGACCGTGGGCCGACGGATTATCTGAACTGACATCAATCATTTCGATAACTTCGCCGTACTCGGCTTAACACGAACTAAATAACGTTTTCTTCCCCGGACTCTTCCAGTTTTTTCATTAAATCTTCGAAAGAATCTTTTTTGAGCGCCTTGGAGAACTGGTTCCGGTAGTTACTAATGATGCTGACGCCTTTGATCACAAAGTCATAGACTTTCCACTCACCGTCTTCCAGGGTCAATTTGTAATCCAGGCTGACGGATTGTCCCTGTTGCTGGACCGTTGTCTGAACCATCGCATATTTTCCCTTAACCACTTCATCCTTATAACTGACTTTACCGGTCCCAAACGTTTCAATTTTTTTGGCGTAGGACTTCTCTAAAAGTTTCCGGAACAAGCGGGTGAAATCGTCTCTTTCCTGCGGAGTTCTGGGGCTCCAGTTTTAAGCAAGCGCCCGAACGGCCATTTGGTTATAATTGAACCGTTTGTTGATGGTCTGGCGAAGTTGTTCCCGGCGGTTTTCCGGATCTTCCTTCAATTTCTCATCATTGACAATCACGATGACCTGATCGATCGTTGATTTGAGATCTTTTGTTACCTGGGTTTCACCGGCCATTATCCCTTGCGGCATTACAAAAATAAAGAGGACCGCAATCCCCAGGATCAAACTGAAAACTCTTCGCTCGCTTGTCATTCCATCACCTCATTGATTGTTTTGGAGAGTCCTTTAAAAGTAGACTTATTTTTATGTGGAGTAATAAAGTAAGGATGCACTCACCATGCCAAAGACTGGAGTTGATGAGGGTCAAAATAAAGCCCAATTTTTCAGTTTATTTCGTGGGGTGTTATTATTTGGCGGGTTGTCAATGCGGACGGGGTTATACTTTTCGGGCGATTATGGCTATTATTTTAGACAGTTGATGGATATATTGAGATCCTTGGAGTTAGTGGACACGTACAAAAGTGTGGATGATGTATTTTGTAAGCGTCTATTGAGAAAAAAAGAGAGGAGTTTTTCGGAAATATTCAAGATTGAGGCGGTTTGTTCCGGTAAAGGTCATTTAAAGTTAGATGAGGAAGTGTTGCGCCCCTTTTAGATATCTTCTGGATGAGATTGTTAAATGTTGCCATGTTCAGACACCAACTCCTCTAGTGTCATCAAATATTGCAATGCCTGCTCTACTTTTTCTTTTTGTTCAAAAAAGGATTTTGACAAAGGGTCAATCTTTGAAACTTTTACAGAGATAGCAACAGATTTACCAGCTAAAGTAATAAATGCATTACTGGGAAGAATTGAATCATATTTTTTTTTAAGTGTATCGATAGCTTCTGCCTGACCCTTAAAAAATACCTTTACCAGCCCTTTAGTGAGCTGATGAGCTAGATTGATTTTTTTTTTTAAAGAGCGTCTGGATAAAACATAACCCACGTACTTCCCGCCGGTCTTGGTTTGGCTTCCTGCATACCGAGTTTGGGGCATTTATCGGCTGCAAATGTGTGATAGTCCATCACAAAATTTGTCATTTCTTCACTGTATTTTGGTTGGTAACCCTTTCTGTTTTTCTCGATCCCTTCAAGAAGAATTCGTGCTTTATATGAGAATCGTTCATCGCGATGGCGACGCGATTGAAAGTAAGCTAATATCTCTTCATAGCTAATTTCAATGTCATAAATTTCAGAATGTTTTGATGATGATAAATATTTATCAGGAGCAATCACGCATGTTTTATATTCGTCCCAATCTCCTTCCTTAAGTCCATTTTCACCACGCTTGTGATAACGCTCTCCTTGATCTTGCTGTGGTGGGGCATCAATTTTATTTTCGATAAGGATTGCTATACGTTCCCCGCTTATTCCTTCAAAAATATAAACTATATCGGATTCTCGATCTGCATCCGACACAGAATGCCATGCACCGATTGTTTATTGAAAAATTGGTTCACCAAAAACACGAGAAGAGAACCACTCACGGAATTCATTACTTACTGAAATCTCTTCCATGAGCAAAAGATCAATATCTCGTTCTGCGATTGATGCAACAAATTTCAGTTTCAGCATAGTTCCCCTCAAGATATTTAATATTGTTTTTATTGATACGCATAACGTTCAAACCCTGTGTCTATTTACGGATAAAAAGCCCATTTTGGACTAAATTTCTTCATTAAATATTAGCCAAATTGTAACATTTTGCATGAGATACGGGGACTAAATATCCTGAATAAAGCGTTGCGCGAAGGAGCGGATCTCCTTGCCGTTCAATACATGAAAACGGCGGACGCGTTCCAGGGTCTGGTTGGAAAACCGTTTCATGGGGATGTGGATGAGGTTTTTCTTGAACTGACGTGCCAGCTGCCGCCAGCTGGGTCGGGCAGGGCAGGGGGACACGACGGTGACGTGCTTTTCCCTGGAATGGTAAAACGCCGCTTCCAGCAGTTTTTCTTCCAGCGTATCGGCCAGATAGATATTCGGGTCTTCCCAAATATTGAAGATGGGCCGCGGTGGGTATATCATCATGCAACCGCCATAATTGGCCTCGCCGACTCCGGGGCCTATCAGGTTATTCATATACTCGGTGGCGAAGAAACACAGGGTGGACTCATTGTCATGTTCGGCGTACCAGGTCTGCCGCCAGGTGTATTGCTTGGGGTCGGGTTCGGGATCGAACAGGAACACGACGATTTCCACCTGCCCACGGGACGGGGGAATTTCCTTCACATAGATATCGCCCGTGTGCCAGTTTCTTAAAGTATCGCGGATGTCGATGCCGTCCTTCACGGAGGAGGTGAATTTCTCCGTTCGGGCCAGATCGTTGCTCAGCAGAAGTTTTGATTGTTCGCGGACATGGGTGTTGAGGCTTTCAATTTTTTCATCCTCTGGCGGCCAGGAACACTGGCCATGCGGGTCCCAACGGTATTTCCAGTTTTCCTGCTTTTTGATGTCCGGTTCCGGCTTGAGATTAAGTGTCCGCCATTCCAGCATCAATTCCGAAAGCCGGTTTTTCATGGAAACGGGTGTTTTTTCATCTTCGTCGAATACCGCCTGATTGATCCCCAGTGAGAGACTATCAAGAGACTCATTGCCCGGATAAGGATATTCCCGCGCCGCGTCCAGAACCGAAATGGCAAACAGATCGCCGCCGATCTGCTTGGCCGCCGTGACCAGAGTGTACAGGTCCGGCATCAACCGCGATTCCATCAGGGTCAGGTTGCGTACGTATTGTAAATACGCCTGAAATGACTGGGTGGACAAATTATGATAGCGCACCTTTTTCTTCTTCAGGAAAATCTCCCGTGCGCGGAGGATGATCTCCTTGACCCCGTCGATCTGCACATCCCGGTCGGAACGCATTTCCTGCCGTCGTTTTTCATAGAGATAGGTGATGTAGGGAAATTCCGTCAACGCAAACAGCAGGGTGTTGTTATCCACCCCGTAAAGATGCGGGGTTCCATCGATAATCTCCGGCGGAGAATATTCCAGCCGTTCGTCATAGGCTTCCTTGACCCACGGCCAATCGAGAATGGAACAGATAAAGATGATTTTGGAATAGTCCATCTCCAGACGATGGAGTTGATAGCCCATCCAGCGGGCTCGTTTTTCATGCTGACTGCCGGACTTGGGGCGTTTCAGGGTCGAAAGAATAGCGGCGCTGAACTTTTCGAGAGACATTCCACTGAGGGCGAAGGTATCGGGGAAATGCATCTGCCGCGGCTCAAAGGATGCCGTGCTCCAGTCGATGAACGCGGTGTCCATGCCCTCTTGCCGGGCTATTCTGAGACCCATGATGAGCGGTTGGCTGGGGTCAATGGGAACGTAATTCCGGGTTCCATCCGCTTCCTCCAGACAGCTCACGGTGACTGCGGGAAGGAGTTTGAGACCCTGCTCAACGGTCGATTGAAATTCCGGCGGCAGGGCCACCGCCAGACAATCTCCGCCTGCGGACAATATGGCTTCCCGCACCTGCGCCGTGTAATTGCCGCTGCCGTGCACGACGGGAAGGACGCGGATTTTATCGCTGATAGTAAAAATATCTTTTTTGTTTTTCATTGTCTATCCCGTATTACGGGATTAATCGCTATCTGGATGGAGGGGGCTGTCTTCATCGAAAAAGAAATCTCCAAGGCCCATCGGCAATCGGTCGGAACCGAGCGCCCGTCGCTTTTTGGAAGCCAGCCCGTCGAGGTCCAGAGCATCTTCACCCAATACCCGGATCACGGCTTCTCTCCAGAATGCATCTTTGCCAAGCGGGTGATCCTTATCCTGACTCAACCGTTTGAGAGCATATTGCAGAATGTGGATGCCATCGCGGGGAGAAAAATCCAGGTCCAATTGATGCGCTTGCTGTAAGAAATCGACCGTCATGTTCAGCAGGTCGTCCTCGGCAAACGGCAGATGATAGCGCAAAATAGCCATTTCATCCTGATGATTGGGCATGGACAGTGGAAGCGTCGGTTGCAGACGCGATAAGATGTAGTCGGGAATCTCAAACGTCGATTCATCGCGGTTCATGGTGACGCAGGCGCGAAATTCCTCATGGGCGTGGATCTGAATGCCGGCGATAATGGATTCCACATAGCGGCGGTGGTCCAACAGCGGCGCCAGAGAGGCCCAGCTTTTCTCATTCATGCGGTTGCCTTCATCGAGAATGCAGATGCCCCCGGTGATCATGGCGCTCACCAGCGGCGAGGCGTGGTAGGAAATTTTTCCCGATTCCGCCAGAACGGGTGTGACCAGCAGGTCTTCCGGGCGGGTATCGCTGGTGCATTGAAATATGTATAAGGGCTGTTCACGCTTTAAAGCCGCAACCATCGCCAGCGTGGTTTTTCCGATTCCCGGCATGCCCACGATGCGCGGAGAAAGGGGGAAGTCCTTTTCGCCCACCACCAGCCAGCAGGCCAGAATCTGCTTCAAAACCTCATTCTGGCCGATCCACTCGGGTTGTGTCGCGTCAGGGACACTCATCTTCAGAGTGACGTCGCCGATAACCGCTGTCTGATTTCTGTTAGTTTTTTTATTTAATAAGTTTTCCATAGATGTCTGGGGTTGGTTTGAGGAAATTTACAGATGCTTCAGGATACGTTTGCGCCCTGGGGCTGTCAAGCGGTTGCCTGCATAATTGAGAGACTCTACCCATCTATTGTTTCCGGCTCATCGGCTGCAAAGGAGCTTCTGGAAAAAAACAGGAAACAAAGGCAGGATATTATTGGAATGGGAAGATAAGAAATTTTGAAAAGTTTCCTCACAGGCTTAATGTTATTTACTTCCTTTTAACATGGCATTTATAACAGGATCGCCCGACCTTAAATTCATGCACGCCATCATGACATTTTCCGCAATATTTGCCTTCCTGCATGGTTTTCATGGTCAACGCATTATTGATGTCTGTACTGCCTCTTTTCTTTAAAAATAGTCCATCATGGCAATTGTCACATTGAAGGCCTGTGTCCGTATGTTCTTTATGGCTGAACCATGCCGGGGGCATGTTTTTCGTATCTCCGAAATAAATATCCTCTACTGGTTTTTCCGCCCAGGCCGGGGATGCGGAGAAAAAAAATCCGGGGATAAAAATCAAAGCAATAAGAAGAATTGAAAAGGGTTGGTAGCGCATGCGAGACTCCCCATTATTATAGTTTAAATAAACCATTATTATTACAATAACTCTGGTTTTTCAATGAATAATCCCAGTGCTATGATAGTTCATTATGATACGATTCCTTTTATGGAATAAATATTTTCCATGAATCCAACAAGTCCAATGATGGGCCGGTGAGCATCATTGGGCATTTAGAACCTTAGTTTTGTCAATAATTGCTCTATTCCCATGATTGTAGATTTAAACCTTAAAGGCAGACAGGTGGTTATTGCTGGAGGAGGAAAAGAAGCTACCCGCAAAGTGGAAGCGCTACTTTTTCAGGATTGTGAAATTATTGTCCATTCCGAAAAATTTTCAAAGAAAATCAAGGCTTTGGAAAAAAACGGAAGGGTTCTGTTAAAACAAGGAAGAATTTCCGAAGGAAGTTTTCTAAATGATTACCATCGCCTGATTCTGGTAATGGCCGCCACTGACGACAAACAATTAAATAGGAAAATTGTTGAAGAGTCCAAAAAGCTCCGATGCTTCGCCTATGCGGTGGATGATCCCGAAGTCAGCGATTTCAATCATCCCTCGGTGATGAATATACATAAGTCGGTTCAGATTGCCATTTCCACGGGTGGTAAAAGTCCGCTGATGGCTAAACAGATACGAAAAAAAGTGGAACCCGTTCTCAATGATTTAATTAAGAAAGAGGATGTTTTAAAAATTCAATTGCAATTTCTGTTGAGAGAAAAAATAAAAGCAGTCCTTTCCACACCGGATGCCAGGAAACAGTTTCTGGAATCGATTTTATTAAATACGGAAATAAACCAGCTTTTAGCGGAAGAAAAGCTGGAAGACGCGGAAACACTGGCGTTGGACGAGTTGAAGAAGCAAGGATAGCTGGATCGAGGCAGGACCTTCCCATGAATCGGGACTTTCAAAGCAAGTCTATCAGGTTGCTGAAAAAGTCCGAAACACGAGGATTTTCACTGTTGTCATGCTGAGCCTGTCGGAGTATGACCTTGATAATAAAGGCTGTTCTCACACTTCGATATACCCCTCCGGGGCATGAAGGCAAAGGTGAAATACCACATACCCCTCCGGGGCATGAAGGCAAAGGTAAAATACCACAAGCTCAGCGTGACAGTTGTGGGTAGCGAAAATAGTTTTTCAGCAACCTGCTATATATTAGATAAGTCATCGTTTAACCAACATGTTAGAATATTAAAGATATCGGATAGAATTCAATACTCAGGAGGATTTGTGGAAACGCTCATAATGGTTATGGGAAGTATATTCACTGTGGGGATGCTCATTCTTTTGCCCAAATATGCCAAATTTATTCATAACCAGCCAAAAATGCATCTGGATAAAAAGCGTCAGGAAGAGGAAGATTCCATAAATGATCAGAAAAACCCCAGGCAGGATGCATAGGGCTGGCTGATATGAACACTGAGACCGATAAATTTTTTTTCGATTATATAGAGAACTTCATTGCCGGTAACCAGGCGGCCCGTGATCTGGCTGAATCGTTAAAACATTCTGGTGTTGGACTCATGCCCCTGGTCGACCATTGCACCCTGAGAACTCTCGATGTCGATAAAAGGGCTCAGGAAGTCATTGACCTTGGTTTCCGCTATGATGAATCTATCGGGGTGCTGGAATTCGATACCTGGTGGGCCAAGGTTTACCGGAAGCCGGGTTATCCTTCCTTATTCATCGACCAGGCTTTTTCAGGGGAACGTGGTCAAGGCAGTCTCATCCCCGGTTGGGTGGAAGCCCACGGAGATCAATGCTTTCATCATATCGCCATTCTTGTGGAAAATATTGATGCCGCCATCGCAGCCATGAAGAAAAGGAATATCCAGTTTGCCGCAAACATTGTCGGCGAACCCGAGACCGATCTAAGGCAAATTTTCACCCAGCCGGAGGAGCGGAACGGAAAAGTGTATACAGTTCTGGAGCTCATTGAGCGGCACAATGGTTATATGGGGTTTCTGCCGCCGCAAGCCAATGGATTGATGGAATCGACCCGCAAGTGATGATCCTCATTAATTATGATTCGAAAAATAGACCCGCAAACAATTGCCCCTTATCTGAAAGACGCATCCAATTATTCAGGGGGATGCGCTGATGAAGTCATCATTCCCGAAACCACTCAGGAATTGGTGCAATTTCTCAAGTCTAATGACCGTCCGATAACAATTTCCGGGGCGGGAACCGGCTTAACGGCATCCAGGATTCCTGAATCAGGGGTCATCATTTCGCTGGAAAAGTTCAATGCCATTGGTGACATTGAAAACTCCGCGATCGATGTCGGCCCGGCGGTCAGTCTGAAAAATCTGCAAAACCATTTATTATCCACTCCCTATTTTTACCCTCCCAATCCCACGGAGACCCTGGCCTCGCTAGGCGGAACGATGGCAACCAATGCATCCGGTTCCAGAAGCTATAAATTTGGTGTGACCCGTGATTATGTGGTGGAGGCCGACCTCGTTCTGGCTAATGGAAAATCGGTAACCATTCGGAGAGGGCAATCCATTAAAGAGTCACTTGTACTGGACGATGGGACAGAAATTTCATTTCCGAAAACCAACTATGCAATTCCGCACTTTAAAAATGCGGCGGGATATTACGTCCAACCGGGAATGGACTGGCTGGACCTTTTCATTGGCTCGGACGGCACGTTAGCTCTGTTCACACGGATTCGTTTGAAACTACTTGTCCGGCCAGAGGCGTTTGTCAGTGGAATCCTGTTTTTCGACAGCGAGGAATCCTGCTGGGAACTGGTGGAAAAAATTCGTTTCTTGAAAGACAGTTTGGTTTCTCCCTGCGCCCTGGAGTACTTCGACAATTTTTCCCTGAAAAAACTCAAACTAACTCATGGCAATATTCCCGATAGCGCCCGCTCAGCCCTTTTCTTTGAACAGGACATCGTGAAAAAGGAAGACTATGATTTCGTCCTGGAATCCTGGTTTGAGTTTCTTAGCGCGGAAAATGTTCCGCTGGATGATTCATGGTTCGCTCAAAATGATAAGGACCGGCAAAAATTCCACGATTTCCGTCATGATATTCCGGTACTCATCAATGAAGAAAACAGTCGGCTGGGGCGGGTGAAAATTGGAACCGATATGGCGGTGGCCGACGAGCATTTTATGAAAATGATGCATTTTTATCGCCGGGAACTTTCTAAAAGTGGATTAGAATATGTTGTTTTCGGGCATCTGGGGAATAACCACCTGCACATCAATCTACTGCCGGGACCGGGAGAAATCGATCAAGCAAGGTCCACTTACGATCGGCTGGTGGATAAAATTTTAGAATGGGGTGGCACGGTTTCCGCGGAACACGGGGTCGGAAAATTAAAAAAATCCTATTTCGCTAAAATGGTCGGGCCTCAGGCGCTGGATGAGCTTAGAAAAATTAAGCAAGCTCTGGACACTGAGAATCTGCTTGGTAGGGGAAATATCCTTTGATCCCGGTAATTTAAGGGCAAAAGGCACCCCGTCTCACACTGCCGGGTGCTTCACCCCTTATCAAAAACTAACCGGGATTCATATTGACAGGTAGATCGTCTAAATTGTAAACTCCGTAAACCATTCTGTTAACTTGGTTTAAGGGCGAAGAGACAGTATGTTTGATGCCATCAAAATTCTTGTTCTCAATTATTCGTATGAGCCGCTTCAGTTTTGTACTGCAAAGCGCGGCATCATCATGGTTTTAAGCGGCAGAGCCGAAAACCTTGAAAGCAACGGTTATGTCGTCCGGTCTCCTACATTGACTTACCCCCTTCCTGCGGTTATTCGAACTTTGAAAATGATCCGCCGCAATAGAGCAACCAGCGTTTCATTCAGCAAAAAAAATATTCTCAAGCGGGATAACTACACCTGCCAATATTGTGGGCATTCGGGCAACCTGCTCACCGTGGATCATGTACACCCAAAATCCAGGGGAGGAAAATCCAATTGGACGAATGTGGTGGTCGCCTGCAAGCCCTGCAATCTTAAAAAGGGTAATCAGTCCCTGAAAGAAATCGGAATGCAACTCATCACTCCCCCCTCCATACCCGATTTCATGTTTTCCCATTTCACCATTCCAGTCGGCCCGGAATCCCATGTCCAAATTTGGCAAAAATATCTTCCCGCCAAAAGTTTTCAAAAATTCCACCATCCTTGATAATTAAGGTGCATTGAAAATTCCAATCCCATCCGGGAACCCATATTTTACTGTCGTTTGTCCAATTCCAGGAGTCCGATAGAGTTTTATGAATCTTTCTTAGGTTCGTTTTATGCGGTGAATAATGTTAAAATTTAATACGTGAGCCTGACAAGTCGGCCCCTGTAATATTTAACATTGTGGAGATAAGTCGTGGAACCAAAGTCTCTTGTGCAGTTTATCAGCGAGGAAGAATTTCTTGCTCTTGTTCAGGAACCCAGCGCGTTTTTTTTCAAATTTTATAACTCCTTTACCTCCAGGATGGAATTGGGGAGCGGGATATCCAGAACATTTTATTCAAACCTCATTCAGGAAGCAGAACTTCTGGAAAGTTATTTGGATGAATTTGGAGCGCGTGAAAATAAAAAATGGTCTTTTTTCACCGAATATGTTGCCTGCATTCGGAATCTGGGGATTTCCGCATTTTTCATAAAACATTTACTCGACCGTTACCCTTTTTACAATTTAGAAAAATCTAAAGAAAATTATGACCAGTTTCAGTCTCATGCCCAAAATGCCCTGGAGTTTTTGAATTTATCTATCCTGAATATCTATAAAGAAGTCATCCAATCAGCGAATATAAACGGGCTTATTTTTCCCTCAGAGTCCGTTTCACCAAATGAGTTTTCTGATATCGAATCCAATAAGCGGCTTCCCCGTAATATTGCCGAAGAGGAAGTAAAAGATGAGGAAGAGCAAATCATTGAGCTCTGCGATAAACTTCAGGAAGTCTCCAAAGTAATGCAAAAAGTAAAAATTACCTATACAGACGACCTGGATACGCTAAAAAAAATGATCCCGTATAAAATTAACGAAAGAAAGGCTCGTGCTTTAAAGGAAGATGTGCACAGTCTGCAATCGGATTATGACACCTACATAAAAAATACTAAGTTAGAGTACGAATACCCGATGATTAAAAATCTCCGGGGACATATTTCCATGACCCTGCATCTTATGGAAGTGGTCCTGTGGTTATGTCATTTTTATGAGAGGCATGAAGATGAAATCCGCCCTGGCGAGTGCAAAAGTAAAATAACCGAAATGGTCAATAAAACTGAGCTTCTTAGCCAGATCATTAATTTTGGATTTTATTACAGCAATCACTTCATGAATAATGGCAGTGAGTTGGCTGAGGAAATAATCAAAAATTTTATCAAAACTGAAACCATTGAAGTTTCGATTCCGAAACCCCTTGGATTTCATGCCCGACCTTCCACCTATGTGTCTCTCATCGCCCGGCAATATGATGAAGATCTATTTCTTATAGTGGATGGGGAGAAGTATAGCTCGAAATCAGTCATGAGCATGTTGCAGGCCGGTGGAGCCATTGCGGACAAGGGTTATCAAACGGTATTGTTTGAAGGCAGTAAGAGAGTTCTGGACGATATCAAGATTTTAGCGGCACATAACTATTGCGAAGAGGAGGACATCCCCAAACAACTCAGTTATCTGGTGAGTTAAGGAACTCTGCCTGAAGGGAATCGCGGAATGCACTTCAGTTTTCGCCCATTATCAAATAAACAAAATAACTTGTACCAATGTAACCTCCGCTTGACCTCATGAATTCCGACGAAGAAATATATGACCTGGTAGATATAGATGACCGGGTCATTGGCCAGGCAACTCGAAAAGAAATCCACAAAAAAAACCTGCTCCATCGATCCGTGCATATTTTTGTTTTTAACCCAGAGGGAGATCTTTACCTGCAGAAAAGAGCTTTTTCCAAAGATGAGAACCCTGGATTCTGGGACACGTCCTGCGCCGGTCATGTCGATGCAGGCGAGAATTACCTGACTGCTGCCAATCGGGAGCTTATGGAAGAATTGACTATTTCCGAGCCTTTGCACCTTTTCATGAAAATTAAAGCCTGTAAAGAGAGTTATTGGGAACATGTTTTCGCCTATACCTGCACCACTCGCCAACCTATCAAAATTAACCCTACCGAAATTCTGGAAGGTTATTATTGGTCCTTGGATGAAATCAATCTCGCCCTTTCCAAAAAAAAATACCAATTCACTTCTACATTTAAGATTCTATTTATCAATTATTTAAAAGATAGAGGTTAATTATTTAATAAAAAATAAAAAAATTACTTAAGATTAAGTTAAGTCTTGCCGATAGGCTTATATCCTGTAATATAAGTAAATTCAATAAACCCTATATTTTAATATGGAGGTCTGTCATGTTGGTCGCTGCTATTGACAGAAGTAAGGCTACCGATTCTGAAAAGATGGTGGAAAGAATTATTTCTGCGTCTAAATCCCTGCCCGCGTTGAGAATTGAAGAACCTTCAGGTTTTAATGTACCATCGCAAAAACGGAAGGGAATTATTCTAAGAAATGGTGACAAAAGAAACAACGACCGCCGGCATAGAGTCCCAGAATCTATTCAATCTCTGGCTCAGCAAAATAGCAAAGAGCGAAGGCATCAGAATAACCGGGCGCCACATACCAAATGGAGTTCACAAACTCATGAAATCATTATCATTGCGGTAGAAAAAGAACCAAATGCTCAAAGAAAATGGAATGTTGGGGAAGAAGTGGTGGTCAGTCCCTCATCCACTCAGGAAAAATTGTCAGCAAGGCCATCTGTTCCTTCTCAATTTAAGCGGTCGACACCTTTGGTAAATGAGGAAAATGATTTTATCGTTTCCTTAAGTCGATCTCTTGGGAAAAAAATATAACTCTTTCCTGCCAATTTCTATCTTTTTGAATTAATATAGAGATTGCAAGTTTTGTCTTCACGGCAGAATCAAGCTTCTTATTTCCAAATAAGAAAATCAATCTGGTTCGTTTAAAAGCTCCCCCAGCCCCACTCCTTCGTGGAGGGTGATTTTTATCAAGCCGGGCAACGTTTTCGGGTTTTGATTCAACTGTTACACCGAATCCCCTGGTCCCAATGACTTCTCTCCTGAAAATAATATTCTCTTTAATTCTTTCAATCCTTTTCCAGATAGGCAATGTTTCTGCCAAATCACTTGATATTTTTAATACCCTGGAGTCTTTCCCCCCTGTTCTTACCGTCCTCGGGAACAAAAGTTACGAACTCGATCATCTTGATGAGAAAGAAATACCTTCGGTCCTCAAACATTACACATCAGCCTGGGAGAATAGTAACTCTCAAGAAGAGAAGAACCTGCTGGTCCTTGCTATAGGGTATCTTCACTACCGAAGTCAGGATTACAAGGCCGCTATTAAATATCTGAACAAAAAAATTGTAGGTAATTTCATTCTGGAGGATTTCCGGATTAACTACCTCTCCCTTGCTTTTAAGGAACAAGGAAACAGGGAGTTAGATAACCAGCAATATTCAACCGCTCTTGATTTGCTCAATAGGTCTGAAAATCTTCGCATGATTATTTTCCGGTCTTATCCCGACAGTCCATTTTACTCCAACGTACCCCGTGATCTGGCAGAGGTGGAATACCAACTGGGAAAAAGTTACTTTTTGGCGCTTAATTACCGGGCCGCGTGGCAGGCATTCCGTAAATCATTAATGCGAGAGTTTCCGGGTAATGAAGAGCATAAATTAATGGTCAACCTTTCTCTGGCCGAAAATTATCGATCTGCCGGTGACTTGAAAGGCGCGGCGGATGTTTATGCTTCTATCTTGAACAACACACAATCTGAAGAAGCAAAAGAAACAGCGCGAATTTTTTTTAGAGTCCATAGTGACAGGCTTAAAAAAATAAATATTGACCTTGAGGGACTGGAATTTGATTTAAGCATTTCTTTAAAAATGAATGGCGAAGCAAGGAAACGTCCCATTGCCCAGAAGAAAAATAAGGTGATCTATAGAAATGAAATGGTGAAAAGTTTCTACGAATCGATCGATCGGGACGATCAGGAAGTGAGTTTGAAATTGGGCCTGAATGTTCTCCAGAGTTTTCCTGGAATTCAAGAGGCGAGGGGGGTTACTAAAATATTGAATCGCCTTCTAATTTCTTACCTGAGAGATCATCCTGTCAATGATGCGGTTGAACAACTCACCACGTTATATCCTAGAAAATCGCTCAATGACGTGGCTTATTCCCTTTGGAAGGAAGAACTACCCGAGCAGGCGGCAATTTTTTATGAAAAAATAATCCAACAGTATCCCCTGGAAATTAACGATTGTCATAAAGCCCTGTTTTTTCTTGGGCGCATTGCCGAGGACAAAGGTGAATATTCCAAAGCGCTAGGATATTATGAACAACTGATCCAGAAATATGATTTTGGTTCCTTCACCACCGCCGCGCTATTCAAAATCCCTTGGATCTATAAGCTGGAAAAAAAATATGACCTGGCCCAGACCCATTTTAATCGACTCATCGAGTTTCATTCTTCGTCGGCTTATAAACGCTTGAATGCAACTTACCCCAATGCCTCTTACCAGTTGGCAGGTCAATATTGGCTGGCTCAAACTCAGGAAGAGTTGGGCAATAAGAATGAAAAAATTAAAATATTCAAAGAACTTGCCCAAAATCACCCTTTTGATTTCTATACCATTATCACCCAGGAAGAATCAGGATTTGACCTCAAACATTTTTTGACACAGAAGGCATCTCAGGAGGTGGCTTTTAGAATATTTGGTCTTGGCGAAATCGACCGTAAACGATTGCGCCGGGCAGAGCAGTTGATCGCCGTAGGATTTAGTGATCAGGGGGTTGAGGAATTGGAACACCTTTCTTTTAAAAAGGATAATCCCGCTTTTTCATTTTACATTGCACATTTATTTAAGCTTGGAGGCAATTTCCAGGATTCCATGCGCCTTTCCTGGAAAATAGCCGGCAACGGCAATCATGAGCGGCTTTCCCGGTCCGTTGCAGAAGGGCTGTACCCCAGAGCCTTTCATTTACAAATACACGAAATTTTAAAAAATTACGAACTCGATCCCTTTTTAGTTCTTTCTTTGATGCGACAAGAGAGCGCTTTTAATCCTAGAATCATTTCCAAAGCCAATGCCATCGGATTGATGCAGTTAATGCCCAAGACCGCAGAGGAGGTGGCGCGCTCCCTTGGACAAGAGATTCCCACAGAGGAACAGTTAAAAAATCCATCCAACAATGTACGGTTGGGGATCGATTATTTAAATTACCTGATGGTTTCCTTTAATCAAAATATGGTATATGCTTTAGCGGCCTATAATGCAGGTCCAACAAAAATAAAACAATGGATAGCCTTGCGCCCCAGTTTGGATCCGCTGGAATTTATTGAAACGATTCCTTATACTGAAACAAGAAACTACGTTAAAAAAGTACTGCGGAATTACGCCATTTACCTCACTCTATACGAAGAACAGAAACCCGATCGCTTTAAGGAATTATTGCTGAGCAACACCCATTGAATAACTACAAACTTCTTGTGTATTAAGTAGAAATTTATGTCCCTGTTTGATTCCCTTGTCATAATCGTTTTGAGTATCAGCCTTGTGTTCTCCATCATCCGTGGAATGGTGCGGGAAATATTCTCGGTACTGGCCTATATCGGTGGATACTTTTTGGCCATGAACTACCGTGCAGACTTATCTATTACCCTTAAACAATATATTTCGAACACCACAGCATCTGAAATAATCAGTTTTGGTCTTATTTTTATTGCCGGAGTTGTTGGCATTTCTTTAGTGGGCAAACTCATAAAGAAGCTGATTCATTCCGCCCCAGGTTTGTCTGCACTTGACAGGGTATTTGGTGGCATTCTTGGGGTCGTTAAAGGCGTTGTCATTTTAATTATCCTAATGTTTCCGCTTCGGTTTTTCCCGGAATTGAATACTGACATCACTCGTGGATCTATTTTTGCTCCCCATTTGAACAATTTATCTCAGGTTGTGGCTCGCGGAGTGAATAGCGAAAGCTTAATTGAAAGTTTTCCAAAAATTAATTTGAGCGAAGTTAAGGAGAATATTGGCGCCTGGAAAGGCCTCGATAAACTGGCTCAAGACCTGAAAAGTAGAACCAACGGCAGTGCAAACTCTGAAGGTTTAAAGGGAGAACCTCAGGATAAATACACTGATGAGGATGAAAATAAACTGAAAGACATTCTTTTATCCCTGGATAAAAAAAAGGGGTCCTCTAGCAATTGATATGGTTTGACATTTCTATTTGCCATTCCCTGCCTGCCTGATATTCAAATACAAAATTACCTGATGGGGTTTAAACCATGACGACTAAAATAAATTTTAACAGTAACATTGAAGATGATGCACACATCTCCGTTTTTGATCACGGTTTTTTGTTTGGTGACAGTGTGTATGAAGTGCTTTTTACTCATCATAACAAACCTGCCTTTTTTGAAGATCATTTCAAGCGACTATTAAATTCGGCCAGTGGCCTCTCATTGACAATTCCTTATGACCAGAATTGGTTTGCTCGGGAAGTCGATAAAACACTCCAGGCCGCCGGCAACAAAGAGTCGTATGTTCGTATTGTTGTGACTCGCGGGATAGGAGACCTTGATATCGATCCATCCACGTGTCAAAAACCCAATGTTGTCATTTATGTGACCAAAATCAAAGAATACCCACCTGAAAACTATAAGGATGGAATCAAAATCGCCCTGGTTTCCATCAAAAGAAATCCAAAAGAAGCTTTAAATCCAGGCATGAAAACGGGGAATTATCTTAACAACGTTCTAGCTAAAATGGAGGCAAACCGGCTTGGAGCCAAAGATGCCTTGATGTTAAGTCCCTCCGGCTATTTGACCGAATGCACCACCAGCAACATATTTTTTGTCCAGGGAGAAAGAATCCTGACGCCTTCCCTTGACTGTGGAATTCTCTCCGGAATCACCCGCGAAAAGGTCATTCAACTTGCGCAAGAAAATGGTGTTACCGTGGAGGAGGGGCAATGGCCCGCGGAAGCCCTGGAAAAAGCCGATGAATTATTTCTCACAGGAACCATTAAAAAAATCATGCCTGTCACCCAATTGGATGGTAGAACGATTGGAGACGGCAAACCCGGCCCCATGACGCAAAAATTGATCCGGCTTTATGATGAGCTTTTACAGTCGCTGAAGTGAGTAAAAGAACAGTGCTATTTGAGGTTGAGAATAGGTGAAACAACGATGGGTTTGATTGTGGGTCTTACCGGCAGTATGGGTTCCGGAAAAACGACTGCGGCCTCCATACTTAAAGAACTGGGCGCCAGTATTATCGATGCGGATGCTATCTGCCGGGAACTGGTTCTCCCCAACCAACCTGCCTGGGAAGAAATAACCCACACTTTTGGGAAAGCGATTTTAAATGAGGATCAAACGATAGACCGCACCAGACTGGCCAATATCGTATTTAGCGACAAAAGCAAAAAAATATTGCTTGAGAACATACTTCATCCCAAAGTTTTTGCGGAAGAGATGAGGCTTTGCGGGCAAATTTTTAAAGATGACCCTCAATCCGTCGTTATTATCGACGCCGCACTTTTAATAGAATCAGGCAATTTAAAAAAGGTAGATAAGGTGATTGTGGTCACCTGCGATCAAGAAAGTTTGATTCGCCGGGCAATGAAGCGTAGCACCTTGACCCGCGAGGAAGCCACATTGAGAATTCAAAATCAAATGCCTCAGGAAGAAAAAGTTAAGCATGCCGACTACATTTTACAAAATGATGGCAACCATGAAGACTTCAAAGCCAAGGTTCAAAAATTATATACTGAATTAAAAACAACGCTCTGAATCCAGATCAATACAGAATTTCAATGGTCACAAGGACTCTGTCATGGCGCAAGCTGAAGAAGCTGAAGAATTAGATCCCAGTGCTCAAGAAGCTGAAGAGCTTGAACGTCTGCTAGAAGCCACGGACCCCCCCGGAAGAGGGCGCAAAGGCAGCAGAACCACCAGACAAAGGCAGCCGTTTTCTATTTAGCAAGAAATTCTGGATTGTGGTGGGTGGAGGAATCCTGTTGTTGCTTGCATCGGCGGCCGGAACTTACTATTTTCTTTCTTCGTCCTCTCCGAAGGAAGCAAAGGTCGAGGAAGCCGTTTCCGCTCTCCCTCCAGTTGAAGCTGTCAAGCCTACTTTTAATAAAGTTAATATATATGCTTTACAACCTTTTTTCCTTCCCCTCAAATCAGGTAATACAGAGACGGGTCATTTTATTTCCCTGACCCCTCATTTCATATTAAGCAACAGTACCCTGAACAATGAAATAGAGAAAAGTCTCCCAAATATTCGAAAAAATATTTACACAATATTAACCCGGAAAAGCCCGAAGGAATATTTTCTCAATAAAGGAAATATTGAAGAAATAATCAAAAAAGAAATCCTGGTTTCAGTCAACCCCCTTCTTCTCGCAGGGACTGGAACCGTTAATGATGTGGTATTCACCCAGTTTGTGATTAAGTGACATTTCCTTCCTTACCATCCTCTAGCAGTTTTTAATAAACACCCAAACCAGCACCACCTGGCTATTTAAAACCATAACTATTTAATAACGTGAAGCCCGCCTGTACATCCAGTTTTTTCTTCGGATCGCTGCATTAAAGACTTCAACAATAGAGCAATTTAATTACAATAAACGGGAGCAGTATTACTGCTTTATTTTCTGTTAAGTTTTTATCGTTAATCCCCGAAAAGATAATAGTTATTGGGTTTGCAGCCGTCCCCCGGGACCTTGACAATTCCATGTGAACACGTATAGTAATATAATTGATATTAAAACAGTGAGTTAGCTAATATGTCGGGAATCTCACCAGTCAATATCCAACACATCGTGCAGATGGGGACAGCCACTGAGAAAGTCCAGCATAACCTGCAAAACCTTCCCCATGCCAACGGTCAGCATCAAAATGAAGAAAGAAAAATCTCCGATGAGTTGAAACGGTTATCCGTTCAAAACTCAGAGCTCTCCAATCAATCCAATAATGTTGATCCTGATGGGTCTGGAGCGAATCAATTCCGAAAGAAAAATAAAAAGCCTGATTTGGATTCTGAAGATGAAGCTTATAAAAGGAAAATGTCAGCATTGGAAGAAAATCAGGGTGGAACCATCAACGTGATGATTTAGTTTTTTTATGAATAACTGGGTTCTCCTGCAAATCTTTCTAAATATCCTTTTCGCTGTTAGTGCCGGTTACTGCGTTCTTCGATTCAGAAAAAAAGAACAATTCGCCAGGGGCTGGGAATCCCAGAAGAATGAATTGGCCGCTTTTGAAGTTGCACTGCAAAAGATGGTGCTGGAAGGGCACAAATTGTCTGACCGGATTTTAGAAAACGTTGAATCCAGGCATAAAGACCTGTTCACGCTAACTCAGGTGATGGAAAATGAAAAAAAAGCCCTCATGGCACTCCTGGAGGAAGTAAAGTCAGCCGGATATTCTTCTCAAAGCATCAACCAGAAATTTCAGGAACCCTGGATAAATGATAAATATGGCAAGGCGTTGAAATTATCCGCTGAAGGGTTTAGCCCGCGAGAAATAGCAGACAAAATCAATCTTCCTTTGGGAGAAATTGAACTCGTTCTCAGCTTACGCAAGTGATTTCTTTTTTAATTTTTTCGGGGAAAAACGGAGTTTTCCTTGCAAGTCGATCAATTACCATCAAACGTTCTCAAAATCCTCACCAGTGAGGGTTCATCTGAAGGTTTATCTTCACTCCCTCAAAAATTCATCCAGCAGCTAAATATCGGCCAGTTCCTCAAGGGACAGGTGGTGCAAGTGTTTTCCGATGGAAAATCCCAGCTCGACTTTGGAAAACAAAAATTAATTGTCGAAGGAAACCTTTCCTTTAAAGTTGGACAAACTCTCACGGCCCAGGTGAAACAACTCACCCCCATTCCGGAGTTTAAAATCGTCAGTAATTCTGGCGCGGTCATTGCCCATAATCCGGCAAAGGCTGTCAATGACACTTCAGGTAGGGAAGTAAAACAGGATGTTACTCTCTCCTCCAGACCCAGCTCGCCCATTTCCATCTTTGCAAAAACCAATCTGGAGTTTTTAAAACTGGATTTGGGAAAGGTCTACCAGATTCCGGTAAAACAAGTTTTGGACCCTGATACCGCTATTATCCAGCTGAACAATAGAAATTTTATTGTTACAACGCAAGGTTCTCAGCCCTTGAAACCTGGAGATCAAATACCCGTCATTGCCCAACAAACTGAAAATGGATCGTTTCGCCTCGCTCAAACCGACGGTGCGGTCATCAGCCGGGTGGACCCTGGAGTGGTAAAACCCTACCTGTCCATACGCCAGCCCTTTGGGGAGATGGTCAATAAACTCACCACTGTAGTCAGCGATTTGCCCCCAGGAAACGAGTTATTTAAAATTGCAGGGAAGGAGGCATTGGCAAGGCTGGAGCAAACGATTCAAACATTGACCTCGGGGACCGAAAAAATACCCAGCGCCCAAATGGTTAAAGAACAGGTCAATTTATCTGGAGTGGATTATGAAGCCAAAGTAAAACATTTTCTGGAGAAAGGGGCAAATTTCGAATCGGCAAAAGGACTGGAACTTAACAGGGATCTTAAAGGCCTGCTTCTGGAAATGATACAGAAACTTGAAAACCAAAGTTTACAAAAAAGCGGTTCTTCTCCACAATCACAAGCATTAAAAGACACGACTCAGATTTTTCGCCAGGCAGTGGACAATATTGAATTGCACCAACTGACCAATCAACTGGCGAAACAGGAAGGTCAACCTCTCTTACTGCAAATTCCCAACCCCTATGCAAACGGCGACCCGACGATCAAACTTTATATCCGTCCCTCACAGGATGAAGAAGAAGGTAATAAAGGCAAATCCAAGCAGAACTATAATCTGGTATTTCTTCTCAACCTTTCGAATTTAGGCAATCTTCGTGTTGACAGTCAAATAGTGAAATCCCAATTATCCTTAAAGATGACTGTAGAAAACCAATCCATTGCCGATTTTATAAACACCCATGCTCAGGATTTCGAATCGCGGCTCGACGAACTCGGATTTAAGGCGCACCTCGCCTGCTGCGTGCAAGACAAAATAGATATGCACCCTGTTAATGATTTGCCTGAAGTACTGATGGGCCTCACATCTCAACTGGTCGATGTCACGACATGAAAAAAAACGACTTCAAGCGTCCTAAATCTGCCGTATCCTTGCGGTACAACTCCTTCAGTGATCTTGCCCCAAAAATAACCGCCAAAGGGAAAGGCCAGATCGCAGCAAATATTATTGCTCTGGCAAAAAAACACAATATTCCAATAAAAGAAGATCCTGACCTGGTTGAGGTTCTTTCCCAAATTGAGGTTAACCAGGACATTCCACCCACCGTTTACCACGTTGTGGCGGAATTACTGGCATTTGTCTACCAGATTAATAAAAATTATCCCAAAACATCAGACCCTCTTAAACTCAAAAAATACTGATTTATGGGAGGCTACAAACACAACCTTCCTGAAAAAAATAAAATTGACTTGACTCGGACGCGCCATGTCTGTTATCCTTTTAAAATCAAAGGGCTTATGTCTTTTTGGGGTGAATGGAGGAAGGGCGAATGATGTTCCAGTTTGGCTCATTTTTTTGCCTTAACCGTCCAAAAATAGAAAAACAAATTGGCCTTAATTATCCTTCAAACCATTCCATAAAAGGACGGTTCTTTTGGTGAAATCGCTTTATTTTAAAGTACTTGCCTGCATTCTCGCCACATTCATATTTTTTGTTACCTTTTCCCAGGCCCTGGGAAATACTCCCGGAAGTGTTCATACCCTGTCAGATTACGATTTTTCAGTTCCTCCAGGATTGGAAAAACAGGTCGATTTCTGGAAAAAAATCTATTCAGAATATCCATCAGATTATGCCGTTGTGCATGACATCGAGAATCTGGATGTGATATACGAAGTCGTCTATCTTGGCGGCCAATCTTTGTCCAATCGGGCAAAAGACAATAAGTTACGCAAGGTTAAAGATAAATATAAAGAAATACTGCGAAAACTAGCCAGCAAAAAGAACATAACCATCCTCACAGGGGAAGAAAAGCGTATTCACGATTTGGTGAAAGGCGGGTTTTACCAGGCTTCAGGAAACATCCGTTCCCAGATAGGGCAAAAAGATCGATTTGAACGGGGGATATTTCGTTCTGGCAAATACATGAACGAAATAAATAAAATTTTAAAAGATTACAACCTTCCCAAGGAATTAGGCGCACTTCCTCATGTGGAGTCATCCTTCCATGAAGGGGCTTATTCAAGCGCAGGGGCTGCGGGAATTTGGCAATTTACTCGTGGTACTGGAAGACTTTTTATGCGGGTTGGATACGATGTTGACGAAAGACGAGACCCTATTCTTTCCACTCACGCCGCCGCAAAATTATTAACACATAATTTTGAGCAGCTGAAAAGCTGGCCCCTTGCCATAACTGCCTATAACCATGGGACCCGGGGAATGATGCTGGCAAAGCAAAAATTTGGGGCTAATATCGCCACTATCGTCAATAAATATAAAAGTCGAACCTTCGGCTTCGCTTCGAGAAACTTTTACGCCGAGTTCCTTGCGGCTCTGCATGTCTCCAACAACGCCACAAAGTATTTCCCCAATGTCACCAGGGCCGAGCCGTTAAAGTATGTTTCAGTGCGCTTTGATGACTATGTCCATATTTCCACTGTAATGGATCAATTTGGAATGGGTCGAGAAGAAATAGCGAAATCCAACCCCGCGCTGCGCACACCCGTTATCACTGGACAAAAAAGGATTCCAAGAGGGTTTGTGTTTAAAGCACCCGCTAGAGAATTTGACAATCTCAGACCCATTTACCAAAAAATAGCGACTTCGGAAAAATACGACCAACAAATTCGATCAAAATGGTACACCGTTCAGCAAGGTGACACATTGTCTGGTCTTGCTATGCGTTTTGGCACTTCGGTTCAAAATTTAAAACAACGAAATGGGATTGGGCTAAGAAACAGGATTTATGTCGGTAAAGTTCTCAAATTGCCAGAGGCCAAAGGTCAGCAAATAAACGAGTCCTTTCAAGTGATGGAAGCAAAGGCGCCGGCTAAGGAAATGGAACAAGTTAGCACAGGTTCTTATCGAGTCCAGAAAAATGATAAATTGAGCAAGATCGCTAAACGATTTAAAACCAACAGTGCAGAAATTGCGCGGTTAAATGAAATAAAAAATCCGAACTCGCTTTATCCGGGACAAAAACTGTTGATTCGCGAAAGCATGGTTGTGGCCGAAGCCAGCAATACGATTACCGAACCCGAAAGTTCACGGAGTGCCCTTAATGAAAATTCCAATTTCGAAACTGCAAAGCTTGAATTGAAGGAAAATAAGGAAAATGACGTAATTGCCAAAATAAATCAAAATGACAAATTGGATCAGGTGATTGAAGCAAAATCTCAAACGCGCCCCGATGTGAAGGTAAAATTTGCGAACTTGACTTCGCAGGATTACAAGATGAACAAAAACCGGCCTGCTTTCTTACCTGTAAAGTTTAAGTCCGAATCAAACAAAGAGTCCCGCATGGGAGAAATCACTGTTGATTTTGATGAGACACTCAGCCATTACGCGGAATGGGCTCAATTGTCGGTCAGTCGGGTACGGAGGGCAAACAATCTTCGCCGCAACTCACAAATTCCGGTGCACGCCAAAATTAAGGTTCCCTTCACAAAAACTGATCCTGAAAAATTTATGGAACGCAGACAGGAGTTTCATAAGGCGATTCAAGATGACTTTTTCAGCAATTATCAGGTCGACAAGTTGGTAATCCGTAAGGTGAAAAAGGGAGAAACTTTGTGGGAAATATGCAATGACATGAACTTTATTCCCTTTTGGCTTTTAAGCAGTTACAACCCGGAGAAGGACATTCATTCCCTCTCGCTAGGCGAACCCATCGTCATCCCTATTCTTACCCCGATCAAGCCCAAAGAATCCTAAAGCAATATACCAACCTTATTAATAACCGGGGAAACTGCCTAACCCTGTTCTTATCGCTTGTAAATGAGCATTCACCCGATTTTCCATGGGAAACCGGGGAGCTGTTTCCAGCGTCAGGCAGATATGAGTCCCGCTTGACAAAGAGTATAGGGCCATTGGCCACCAATCCATCGATTCCGGTTCGGACACCCTGTCAATGACACCTTCCTTTGCGGGAAATCCATCAATAATAGAGTCCCTGTTCACTGGCATGACTTTTTGGACTTCATTCACAATTTTGGTGGGCAGATCGGTCTTCAAATCAGAATCAGCGGAATGAAATAAATAATAGCCAGAACTGTCTTCATCCTCATGGAGTTCAATCGTCAGATCAAAAGGAAAGGCAAATAACGATTGAACCAGAGCCACTTCCCTCGGAGGTGATGAGGATTTAAACAATCGATTGAGGTCTATTCCCTCATGGTTTACCCGCGTTCCACGCTCATACCCGTGGGGGTTGATGCATGGAACCAGGGTTATTTCCCAGCTCTTAATAAAGGTTAAATATTCTTTCCCTTCGATAAAGGAACAAATAGTCTCCACCCCCGCCGGTTCATCGCCATGGATTCCCGCAGAAATCAAAACCCTTTTAGAGTTTCCACGACCCAATACAATTTTTTCGATAGGGTAGGATGCTGAGTTGCTTTCAACCCTTCCCAGGTGAACGGTCTTTATTCCCCCATCCAGGGACGATGCAAGCCGTGCCTGAATATCAGAGTAATTGCGAATTGATTTTCTTTCCATGACTGTTCATAAGTCCTAACCCTATAAATAGGGTGCTAAAAAGGATAGCAATCAGGAAAAATTATTTGAAAAATTTTTCTGAATACTGACATTCCTTTTCAATGACGCATTCTCCGCAGGCGAAGTTTTTAGACTTACACACATAACGGCCATGCAGAATGAGGTATCTATGTGCCTCCTGTTTCCATTTCTTGGGAGTGACTTCCAGGAGCTTTTCTTCAATTTCGAGTACGGTTTTTCCTGGAGCCAGGCCCGTACGACGGGAAACCCGAAACACATGTGTATCTACCGCAATGGTGGGTTGACCGAACCCTTCGTTCAAAACAACATTGGCCGTTTTTCTACCCACACCCGGCATTTTCTCAAGAGATTCACGGTTTCCTGGAACTTCACCTTCGAATTCATCCATTAAAATTTGACAAGTCCGTATTATATTTTTGGCCTTAGTGGGCGCCAAACCAATTGTCTTGATAAGGGTTTTCAGGCGGTTCTCTCCACATTCCAAAATCTTTGCCGGGGTAGGGTAAAGAGAAAATAGTTTGCCCGTTGCGGCGTTCACGGATTTATCGGTTGCCTGGGCACTCAGGATAACGGAGATTAACAGTTCAAAATTATTATTGAAGTTGAGTTCGGAACGGGCATCCTTGAAGGTTTGGCTTAACTTCAGGTAGATACGATTGACAGTTTTGGCATTCAAGGGAAGTGAAATAAAAAAATTTTGAAAGCTATTTGCTTCTTTTGGGAAGGGATTTAGCACAACGGACGCCCACCCAGAAATCTTCCGTAGGGTCCGACATCCCCTGATAGCGAACGGTGACGCGGATAAGATTTTCCTCGTCTATCCAGGACCCGCCCCGGATGACACGCCAACTTTGCCTCGCTGGACCCTGAGGATTATTCTCAGGACTATCTTTATAGTAGTCTTCTGCATACCAGTCAGAAACCCACTCCCAGACACTTCCCATCATATCGTGGAGTTCCCATGCATTTGGTTTCTTTTTTCCTGCGGGTTGAAGTTTACGAAAAGAGTTTCCTCCATACCAAAGGTAGTCTCGATCAATTCCATTTCCCCAGGGGTTGTCGTCCTTATTTCCAGCCCGTGCGGCATATTCCCATTCAGCTTCCGTAGGAAGCCGACGGCCAATGCGGGAACAATAGTCTACCGCTTCCTGCCAATCAATATCAGATACGGGTAAATCAGGGCCTTTGATGGGGGTATTGTTGAACCCCATCACCGCTTCCCAGTTTTTTTGGGTCACTTCATATTTTTCAATATAAAAACTGTCCAGACACACTTTGTGGGCTGGTCGTTCGCGTTCATTTTTCCATCCCATTTTATAAGGAAACACTTTATCGGTTCCCATTGTGAAGCAACCTTTTGGAACCAGCACCATTTCCCCACTGCCCTCATTTGCGAAAGATGAAAGAGGAGTGGCGATTGCTACCCATACTATTAAACAAACAAATAGATATTTTTTCATAACAATGATTCTACTTCATCAAAATTAGTAGGGTCAAGCCCTCAATAGTTGCAAAATTAGAAAGTTCGTTCTTCCAAACAAATCATAACATTCTATCGATAATTGTTCATTTGACATGAAGATTTAATGTTTCTGGTCGATAGGTAGTTATCAGTGTTTTTAAATACTACTAATATTATGAATAGATATATCGTTAAATTTATTTTTTTCATTAGCTTGGCAACTATTTTCGGTTTTCTTTCCCAAAATGTTGCCGCCAGCGAATATAAAAACCGTCTATCTATTTTACCATTTGAAAGCCCTGTTGGATGGACGGCCCCTTATAATCCAGGGGATCTAATTACTGATATTCTTAAACAGTCCATAGACGAAACGGATTTTTTTCAACTTTCCCCGCCTCCTGCGTCCTCCCTGCCTCAACCAAAAAAAATCAAGCAACTGCAAAAAATCGAAAAACCAGACATCGGCCAATCAGGAAAAACCCAGCTTAATCATCCGACTCAATTTATTTTAAAAGGCCGGGTCCTGAATTTCACGCCTGGCTCCCCACCTTCACGGGCGCAATTGATTTTAAATATTGGTGATGCCATAAAACAAAAAGCCGAAGTGGACATTGAACTGCAACTCATCAACCATCATATGGGAAAAATGGTTGATAAAAGAATTTTTAAAAACGTTTCCAGCGCCGGAACCGTTCCCTTTGCGCTCGACGCAGCCCAGGTCGATATTGATTCTGATCGATTTCAAAAAAGTTCAATAGGCAGGGCTTTATCTGAATTGAACCAAAAAGTGAATGCATTTTTGATAACCACCCTGCATCCTTTACCCCTGGAAGGTGAAATTATATCCGTCATTCCTGAAAATCAGGAAGTCATCATTAATGTCGGTAAGATTCACGGAATCGATTTTGGCGATTTTTTCAATGTCTACTCTGTGACCCTTAAATACAAAGATCCTTTCACTCAAAAAGATTTGGGAGACAAGTTTATGCGGCGGGGTGTGATACGTGTCAAGGACGTACAGGAAGGTTTTTCAATAGCTGCCATAATAGCTGGCGAGGGATTTGAAATTGGAGAGTTGGCGCAGTCAAGAAAAACCAATCCTATTCCTTTAAAAAGAGAAAGCCCCGAAATTAATCCTCCTCTGTAACATTCATCAAGAGGAATCAATTACTTTCCTAATGGATGTTTCCCTTCCCATATTCCTGAATCGAACAAATCTGCAGGTTATTTACTTTCAGGGACTGCAATGCAGCGACCAGGGCAAAAGCGCCCGCCATGGTGGTGCAGTAGGGCAGGTTGTGGTTGAGAGAGGCGCGACGAAGAGAAAAAGATTCCTTGATCGCTTCTTCACCGAAAACAGTATT
Organism: Nitrospinota bacterium; assembly: GCA_027619975.1. Classification (NCBI taxonomy): domain Bacteria; kingdom Pseudomonadati; phylum Nitrospinota; species Nitrospinota bacterium. The sequence continues at coordinate 76,701 of JAQCGX010000002.1, read as the reverse complement.
GATAATAAATTGAACTTTATTGCTTTCGATGACTTCCACCATTCCGGCAAATCCATTTTCCGTAGTTTTGATCGCAAGCCCGTGCAAACCATTGTCCCGTATATAATCCATGGTTTCCGGAGTGCCCAGAACATCGTAGCCCATTTCTTCAAATGCTTTGGCCACTTTTAAGGCCGCCGGTCGGTCTTGCTCCTTAACACTGATAAAAACTGTTCCTTGAGGAGGTAGGCAAATTCCCGTTGCCAGTTGGGATTTGGCGAATGCCAGGCCAAAGGTCGAATCGATGCCCATCACTTCACCGGTTGATTTCATTTCCGGCCCCAGAAGTACATCCACATCCGCGAATTTATTGAAGGGAAAAACTGACTCCTTGACCGCGATATGAGACACGGTTTTTTCCTTTAAAAAACCCAATTCCTTCAGCGACTTTCCTGCCATTACGCGGGCGGCCAGCTTGGCAAGGGGAACGTCCATCGTCTTGCTCACGAAGGGAATGCTTCGAGAAGCCCGTGGATTGACCTCTATGACGTATATTTCGCCATCCTTAACAGCAAATTGGATATTTACCAATCCCTTAACATTCAGCTCCATTGCCAGGGACTTGGTTTGTTCCTTAATTCTTTCGATAATGGATGCATCCAGGGAATATGCGGGTAAGGAACAAGCGCTATCTCCTGAGTGAATCCCGGCTTCCTCAATATGCTCCATCAAACCGCCGATGACCACATCGGTCCCATCGGCAATGGCATCGACATCAATTTCGATTGCATTCTGCAAAAATGAATCGATTAAAATCGGATGCTCCGGTGAAGCTTTGACGGCATGCACCATATAATGTTTCAGCCGTTCTTCGTCATAGACGATTTCCATCGCCCGTCCGCCAAGAACATACGATGGCCTCACTACCACAGGATAACCAATATTCGCGGCAATGCGTTGCGCATCCTCAACAGAAGTGGCGGTCTCGTTGTTCGGTTGTTTCAATCCCAATTTCTCGATCACTTCCTTGAACAGTTTACGATCTTCCGCCCGGTCAATATCTTCAGGGCTGGTACCTATGATGGGAACCCCTGCCTTTGACAATGACAACGCCAGCTTCAATGGAGTTTGACCTCCAAACTGAACGATAACTCCGTACGGCTTTTCCACCCGGACAATATGCATGACATCTTCGAACGTCAGAGGCTCGAAATAAAGCCGGTCGGATGTATCATAATCGGTACTGACAGTTTCTGGATTGCAATTAACCATGATGGTTTCAAAACCATCTTCCTGCAAAGCGAAAGAAGCATGTACACAGCAATAATCAAACTCAATACCCTGGCCAATCCGGTTCGGTCCGCCGCCCAGAATAATAATTTTCTTTTTATCCGTCGGGTTCGACTCACATTCATCCTCATAGGTCGAATATAAATAAGGGGTAAAGGCCTCAAATTCAGCGCCACAAGTATCCACTCGTTTATAGACGGGAAATATCCCTGCATTTTTTCTGCGGTCAGCAACATTCGCTTCTGCACAATTCCACAGCAAAGCCAAATATTTGTCGGAGAAACCCATTTTTTTAGCTTCTCTCAATAATTCATCGCTTATTTTGTCTGATCCACCGGTCTCTTTCAGATCATGTTCCAGGTTTATGATTTCCGAAATATTATAAAGAAACCACGGGTCTATCCCAGTCAATTCATTAATCCGCTCCAAGGTAACACCTCTCCTCAAAGCGGCAAAAATATGCCAGATTCGATCCCAATATGGATATTGAAGTGCTTTCTCTAGCTCCTCCTTCTGCTGTGCTAAAGAAAATTTTTCCGGATTCAAATCAATGTGGAAAATTTCCTCCAGACCGGACACACCTATTTCAAGGGAACGCAGGGATTTTTGCAGAGCTTCTTTAAACGTTCGTCCGATGGACATCACTTCACCCACCGATTTCATCTGAGTGGTTAAAATGGGTTCGGCTTTGTCAAATTTTTCAAAAGTGAATCGGGGGATCTTCACCACGCAGTAATCCAGAGTGGGTTCAAAGGATGCTGGTGTCACTCTGGTGATATCGTTCTGAATCTCATCGAGCGTATAGCCGACAGCCAGTTTGGCGGCAATTTTGGCGATGGGAAATCCCGTCGCCTTGGAAGCCAGGGCGGAACTTCTTGAAACCCTGGGGTTCATTTCAATAACGATCATGTCGCCGTTTTTCGGGTCGAGGGCAAACTGAATATTTGATCCTCCGGTTTCCACGCCGATCTCGCGGATAATATCAACCGCCGCGTTGCGCATGATCTGGTATTCACGATCCGTAAGTGTTTGCGCGGGAGCTACCGTGATGCTATCGCCTGTATGAATGCCCATCGGGTCAAAATTCTCGATGGAGCAGACGATCACCACATTGTCTTTAATATCCCGCATTACCTCCAGTTCATATTCCTTCCAACCCAACAAGGATTTTTCAATCAGCACCTGATTATTGGGGCTGGCGTGCAGTCCCAATTTAATCAAACGTTCAAAATCCTTTTCTGAATAAGCGATGCTTCCTCCGGTTCCCCCCAAAGTAAACGAAGGACGAATGATGGCCGGAAAACCAGTTTGGGCTACAAGCTCCCACGCGGTTTTTAAATCTTTCGCATGACCACTGGGAGGGACGCTCAAGCCAATGCGGCTCATCGCCTCCTTGAAAAGGTTACGGTCCTCGGCTTTTTTAATCGCTTCCACCTTGGCGCCGATCAATTCCACACCGTATTTATCCAGCACTCCATTTTCAGCGACAACCAGGGCAGTGTTCAACCCCGTCTGTCCTCCCATCGTTGGTAAAAGAGCGTCCGGGCGATCGCGTGCAATGATCATCTCAACCACTTCGGGAGTGACCGGCTCTATATAGGTGCGGTCGGCAAACTCGGGATCGGTCATGATCGTGGCGGGATTGCTATTGACGAGTATGACTTCATACCCCTCTTCCTTCAACGCTTTGCATGCCTGGGTTCCGGAATAATCAAACTCACAAGCCTGTCCAATAACAATGGGACCGGCCCCAATCAACAAAATCTTTTTTATATCGGTTCTTTTTGGCATCAGTTACGGTATATATCCTGTAGATCGATTTGACGGGAACGTTCAAATTTTAAATTCATATAATTCAGTCTTTGAATCAGATTGCTGGACAGTTGATTGATTTCTTTTTTTAGTTTATTAACTTCAAGATTAAATTTTTCTGCTTCTACTAAAGAAACTTGTTGCATCAACTCAGCGCGCACCTTTTTTAAGCTTTCCAGGTCTTCATTCCAAACGCGGATTTTTTCCACGGACTTCGAGTCTTTAATCTTTGTATTTAATTTCTCTACTTCCCTGGCATTTTTATCCAGCTTGGAGTTTAATTTTTCCAGTTGCGAGTTCTTTACTTTAAGTTCCTTTAAATACCCACCCCTGGTTTTACTGATATATTTGATTTCGCTCTTTATAAATTTCACGGCTTCCTTGGGGTGGAAACAAAAATTTCCCGTAAAATAATATTCATCATTATTTAGAACTATTCTTGCTTCGAACAGTTCATTTTTTTTGAAAATTAATTTCCCTTCAGGTTCCCGAACGTTGTACTTCGTATCATCCAAAAGGTTCAACGCCACCACCTCGTGATCGCGGATTTTTTTTATTATGAAAAGACCGTGAACATTATTAGTGAATTCCTCGAGGTTTGTAATCCCTTCCGGTAAATCACCCTGGACCTTATTATTGATAAGGGTCTCAAGAGGGGTTAATTGTTCGTCTGGTATCACGCGATCGAAAAGATACCATTCCAGGAAGGAGCCCACCCGGGACTCATAAGATTTGTCGTCTTCATAAATTTCACCAGCTAACTTCTGATAATCCTGACGGGCTTCACAAATATCAGTCGAATAGGGAGGCTGGTTGAAATTTTCAATCAATTGATCCAATATTTCTTTCAATTTACTTTTCCTTTCATTAATTCCAGAAATTCCTGAAATAAATAATCGGAATCATGAGGACCAGGAGCGGCCTCTGGATGATACTGAACCGAAAACACCGGCAGAGTTTTGTGTCGCATGCCTTCAATCGTATTGTCATTGAGATTGATGGATGTCACCTCAACATCATTCATTATTGATTTCTCATCGGCGGCAAAACCGTGATTCTGAGCGGTAATTTCTACCTTACGGGTTCTTAAGTCCATCACCGGCTGATTGCCGCCATGATGTCCAAACCTCAGCTTGTAGGTTTTTCCTCCTAAAGCGTGGATCAAAATTTGATGCCCCAGACAAATCCCAAATATAGGTACCTTGTCGAGTAGATATTTCACATTTTCAATGGCATAGGGCACACCCGCCGGGTCACCCGGCCCATTGGATAAAAACACGGCGTCCGGTTTTGTCGCTAATACATCTTCCGCTGGTGTGGATGCGGGAACCACGCGCACCCGGCAACCGGCAGCAGTCAATTTTCTTAAAATATTGCGCTTGATGCCAAAATCGTAAGCGACAACAGAAAATATTTTTCCCCCATTACCATTTGCAGGCGGACTCTCACCAAAACCCACGCTTTCATTTTCCCAGAAATAAGGCTCCTTGCATGTCACTTCTTTTACAAGATCACGACCAATAATTCCGACCGATTGTTTTGCCCTTGCAACCAGAATTTTGGCATCGGACTCAACAGTAGAAAGAACAGCCTGCTGGGCTCCAGCGTCCCGGATGTGCCGCGTTAACGCTCGAGTATCAATTCCCTGAATGCCCACCACTCCGTAATCCTTGAGGAACTGATCCAGGGTTCCACTGGAACGCCAGTTACTGGGAATACCACTGAGTTCCTTGATGATGAAACCTTTTAAGAAAGGACGAGACGATTCGAAATCTTCCGGGTTGATACCATAATTTCCTATAAGAGGATATGTCATCAGTACCATCTGCCCGCAATAGGATGGATCGGTGAGCACCTCCTGATAGCCGGACATACTGGTATTGAAAACGACTTCGCCTTCGACTTCACCACTCGCGCCGAATGCCTTGCCTTCAAATATTTTTCCATCTGCCAAAGCCAGAATCGCTTTCATTATTTTACCTTTAACCAATATGCATTAATTTGAAGACTCTAAAAATACCGTCTTGCCCGCGACCAGGGTTCGCATCACTTTGCCTTTAACCTTCCAGCCGTTAAATGGGGAATTTTTACTGCGTGACTTGAATTTACTGACATCGATCACAACCTCCGCATCCGGATCGAAAATAACAATATCCGCAATATCTCCCACACCCAGCGCTCCTCGGTTCAAATTGAAAATCTCCGACGGTCGGGAGCTGAGTTTTTCCACCATTTTGCTGAGGGAAAAAATTTTTTCTTCCACCAGCCTGAGAGTCAAGGGGAGGGCGGTTTCCAGTCCCACAATTCCAAAACACGCGCGGTTGAATTCAACCTGTTTATCCACCACATCATGCGGCGCGTGGTCGGTAGCGATAATATCGATGGTATCGTCTCTGAGTCCTTCCTTGATCGCTTCAAGATCGGATTCGTGCCTGAGCGGAGGGCTCATTTTTGCGTTGGTATCATAATTCTTGACTGCTTGTTCCGTCAGGGCAAAATGATGCGGCGCCACTTCGCAGGTCACCGGCAGTCCCTTGGACTTGGCCATTCGCACCAGGTCCACGGCGTTACCGCTGCTGATATGAGCGACATGCAGACGGCCTCCTGTTTTCTGCAAAAGGGCGATGTCCCGGTAAACCATGATATCTTCCGCTTCGGTCGGCATTCCTCGCAATCCCAATTCTGTGGAAACCACACCTTCGTTCATGCAGCCGCCTTCTGCCAGGTCCAGCATTTCGCTGTGCTGGATACAGGGCAGACCGAACATTTTGCTGTACTCAAACGCCCGCCGCATCAACTCACTGTTCATCACCGGACGACCATCATCGGAAAAAGCCACCACACCGGCATCTTTCAAGTCACCCATTTCCGAAAGCTGCTCACCCTTTAAACCCTTACTGATCGCTCCAATGGGAAAAACATTGACGATTCCCTTTTCCCTGGCTTTTTGAAGGATGAATTCGGTAACCGAGCGGTTGTCGTTGACCGGGTCTGTGTTGGGCATCGTTGCTACGGAGGTGAAGCCTCCCGCCGCTGCGGATTGACACCCGGTTTCAATCGTCTCTTTATACTCGAAGCCCGGCTCACGAAAATGCACGTGCATGTCGATGAAACCAGGTGCTACGATCAAGCCTGTTGCATCGATGATTTCGGCACCGTTCCTATCCTTTTCGGACAGTTTTCCTTGTTCCTCAACCGCCAGGACTTTTCTTTTATCGATGACCAGATCAAAAAGCCCGTCGCGACCGTTGGCCGGGTCGATGAGCCGCCCACCCTTAATTAAGGTCTTCATCGCTGCCTCCTAAAAGCAGGTACATAAGCGCCATTCTCACGGCAACACCATTGGTGACCTGGTTCAAAATCAGAGAGTGCGGACCTTCCATAACGTCCAATGCGATTTCTACCCCCCGATTGACGGGTCCCGGATGAATGATTAACACGTCTTCTTTGGCTTTTTTGAGTATTTCGGTCGTTATACAAAACAGGTTGGAGTATTCCCTCAGACTGGCGAGGTTGTATTTGTTCTGCCTTTCGGCTTGAATCCTCAGCACCATGATCACGTCCACATCGCGAATTGATTTTTCCAGATCATATGCCACGTCCACGCCCAAACGGGACATTTCTACGGGCATCATGGTGGAAGGACCGACAACGATCACCTTCATTCCCATCGTTTGCATGGCAAATATATTGGATCGCGCAACCCGGCTATGCGTGATATCTCCCACGATGGCAACCTTCAACCCTTCCAGCGACCCGATTTTTTCGCGGATGGTCAACAGGTCCAGCAGGGCCTGGGTGGGGTGCTCGTGCGCCCCATCGCCGGCGTTGATCACCGGGCCTTTCACAAATTGCGTTAAAAGCGCAGCCGCGCCGGAACTTTCATGACGAACGACCAGAATATCAGGGTTCATCGCTTCCAGGTTGCGGGCGCTGTCTATCAAATTTTCTCCCTTCACCGCACTGCTGGTCGAGCCTGAAATATTGATCACATCCGCACTCAATCGTTTGCCGGCAATTTCAAAGGACGTTCGCGTCCGGGTGCTGGGTTCAAAAAACAAGTTGATCACCGTCCGCCCGCGCAAGGTGGGAACCTTTTTGATCTGCCGGGTGGATATCTCTTTAAAGGAATCCGCCGTATCCAGGATGAGTTGAATATCCTCTCGTTTCAAATCACGGGTCCCCAAGATATGCTTCACGCTAAGGGTCATGGACTCACTCTCATTATTCCTGGTCAACGATGACCACCTGATCCTCTCCCTGATCGTCTTCCTTCAGTTGGACCTGGATTCTCATGTTTTTGGATGTGGGGATGTTCTTACCGACATAATCCGGACGGATGGGCAATTCCCTGTGACCCCTGTCTATCAAAACGGCCAGTTGAATGGAGGCCGGTCGGCCAAAGTCCATCAGAGCATCGAAAGCCGCCCGAATGGTCCTCCCTGTAAACAATACATCGTCGCACAAGATCACGTCCTTTCCTTCGATGGAAAAGGGGATCTCGGTTTTCTTCAAGATGGGATTTTTCTTCCCCGGTCCAATATCATCTCTGTATAGAGTGATATCTAAAACTCCCAGGTCTACGGCCACATTCTCAATGTCTGAAATTTTTTCCTGCAACCGTTTCGATAAAGTCGCACCCCGGGTGCGAATGCCCACCAGCACGATATTATCAACGCCTTTGTTTTTTTCGAGAATCTCGTGCGCGATCCGGGTCATCGCCCGTGACACGTCGCTTGAATTGAGAACGATGGAATTCATTAATTATTCAAAAAAAATCAATCAGGAGGGATGAATCTCGGAAGGAAGGTAAAAAAATACCTCCCACAGGTTAGTCCCGTTCAGGAGGTGCGTAATCAATTCGCCATTTTTTCATCCGGACTCTCCCTTGGCAGCCTCACCGGACCGCTTTAAAGGTTTTTCTATCTCCTTACAGAATAATAAATCATCCCCATTCTGTCAAGCAAAATGACGGTCTAAGGCCCCAATTATTATGGTTTTAATTAAAATGAAGGGAGAGTACAATTGAATCAGAAAACGGCCCGGCTCATAGTGAAGGGAAACAACCGAGTCGATCAACCCACCGGGGAGGCAATGGTTAAAATCAACAAGGTTTACACTAAAACCGGCGATAAAGGAGAGACTTCCCTGGCCTATGGAAAGCAAATCGGGAAGGACCACCCAAGGGTCCGGGCTTATGGAACCGTGGACGAACTCAACAGTCTGGTTGGCATCGTGAGATGCTTCAATCTGGAAAAACCCGAATCCGTGCGCCGCGACAAATTAGAAACGATTTTACAAAACATTCAACAACGGTTGTTTGATATTGGCAGTATTCTTGCGACCGATCCGAAATCCGCTCCCAAGAACAGTATGCCTGCGGTGTCTGAGCAAAACGTGACGTGGCTGGAAAAGGTGATCGACGCCATGAACGAGGAACTGACACCTCTGAACAGTTTTGTCCTGCCGGGGGGCAGTCACGTCAACGCATTTCTGCACCAATGTCGGACGGTTTGCAGAAGGGCGGAAAGAGACATTGTGGGTTTGAGCCGCGCCGAGGAAATCGAGGCCAATCTGCTGGCCTACATCAACCGGCTATCCGATGCCTTGTTCGTGTTCAGCCGTTGGACGGCGTCCACCATGAATGAAAAGGAATTTCTGTGGGAACCGGGAACAGATGATCCGAAGGATTGGCGGTGGAGGACGAAAGGCAAATAGTTTGTTTAGATTTAAAATTTAGGACTTCGATTTAGCAATTCAAGAAACTCTTCGGCATCTGCAAGATCATTGAACGGATATATAGGATTCGAGAGCCACTTCTCACTGACTGCTTTGACTAACTCCTGCAAAGTTTTAAAATATTTATTATCCAGGCCTTCTGGAAACACGCCCTGAATGGTGTTAAGCGTGTGCGTCTCGTAATCATTATGGGCCAGAATCTTGTCACGAGCTGGTTTAAGCTTCTTATAAAACTCAGAAAGTTCCTGTACGATTTTCGTAACCCGAGGTTCTTCTTCTCCCCAATCTCCGAAACGTACTATATAGTCGATTGTAAGATTAGGGGATTTTCCTTGAATGGCTGGATCATGAAGCTTACAGATTTGTAGGAGCGAGTATTTTTGGGTGATATCGGGTAGCCTTTGTGCAAAGTATGCCACTTTCCTAATATTAGCATCAGGGTTTTTGTTTTTATCGAAGATAATCTTGTGCGTAACCCAAGACTCATATACCCAGTTACAAAGCTCACAGAATTTAAGTGCCGAATCTTCAGATATGGCATTCATAGAATCCATTCTTTTTTATTCCTTCACTTCGCCCGGTTGCCCTTCCAGGTGAGGACCACTTCGCCCTTGCGGACTTTCAATTGGCACCCCAGGCGCATGCCCGCTTCCAGGTCCTCCTCTAAAAGATAATCTTTTTCCTCTTCATTGATGCGGGAAAGATTCTCCATTCCTTCCAACACGGTCAGTTCACAAACGCCGCAGGTTCCTTCTGTGCATCCAAAAGTGAGCGAAATATCCACTTCTTCACTGCATTCAATCAGAGGCGTTCCGTCCTCCACTTCGTGGGTAATATTATCCGGTTTGAAAATGATACGAGCCATAGCTGTTCTATCTCCTCAAGGAAAACCCATTTTGATTTTCTTTATTATTGTTAAAAGTTTTTCGAAAAATTCTCATAAAATCCCCCTAACCCCCTTTATAAAGGGGGAATAAATTTCTCCCCCTTCTGAGAAGGGGGCCGGGGGGATTTAAAATAGAGGTTGCTGTATACCTTGATCTTCCCAAATTAGAATTTTGCTCATTATATCCCGGTGTTTTTAAGGGTGTGAACGATTTCCTGTTGCTCTTCCGTCAATTCTTTGGGAATCTTAACTATTATCCGCACCATCTGATCGCCTTTACCGGTTCCCGAGGCATTTGGAACACCCAACCCCTTCAATCGCAGTTTGGAGTGACTTTGGGTTCCTGCTGGAATTTTCAGGTTTTTGGGGCCAGTCAGGGTAGGAACTTCTGTGGTTGTTCCCAGCAAAGCGTCGGTCAGGTTGATTTCCAAATCCACCACTATATCATCACCCTCCCGGTGAAAAGTAGGATGCGGCTCTACCCGGATCTTTATATACAAATCCCCCGCTGGCCCACCAAATTGGCTGGGGTTGCCTTTTCCCTTCAAACGCAATTTCTTTCCATTCCCCATTCCGGCAGGGATTTTTATTGCAGTTTCCTCGCGTCTGCCTCCTTTCTGGATGGTGATTCTCTTTTCGGCTCCAAGGGCGGCTTCTTCAAAGGTTATCGCCAAATGAGATTCCAGATCTTCTCCCTTGATATTTTGCGGCCTTCCGCCGGAACTGAATCCCCGCCCGCCACCGGAAAACATTTCGTGAATGCTTTGAAAAGGATCGCCACCGCCAAATTGGGCACCGAAGGCATTGAATAGGTCGTTGGGGTCAAAATCTCGAAAAATATCTTCCTGGGAAAACTTTTTCTTGAATCCCTCAGCGCCGAACTGGTCGTATTGCTGTTTCTTTTTCTTATTACTCAAAACCGCATAAGCTTCGGCAATCTGTTTAAACTTCTCCTCGGCCTGAGGATTATCTTTATTTTGATCGGGATGATACTTCATCGCCATTTTTCTATAAGCTTTCTTGATCTGATCCTCTGAAGCATCGCGCTCAACGCCAAGAAGGGTGTAGTAATCTTGCATAATATTATAAGTATTTGTTTTTTAAGGAGTTTTTATGTAAAATAGAAGAAACAGTAACTAAAGAATACTTTATCTGAAATGAAAAGATATTTTTATATCTCCATTTTAAGCATTTTAGCACTTTTCTCTATCGGTTGTTCCACAACACCGGTTATTAAAGAAACTGCCGTGAATCCCACGGAAATGTATGCCTGGATTCCCCCGGATGAATACGAGCTGGAATTGCGAAAAGACCGCCAGGAAACGCTGGTTAGTATTTCCAGTGAGGTGGAAAGCCTCTATTTAAACCAGCAAGACCTCAATAATAAAAGCCAGGCATTTGGTTCCACTTTAAGACAATCCATTCAAAAAACGGAATCTCTGGAAAATGATTTACAGGCCAGGATACAATTTCAAAAATTGCAACAGGAGCAATTGAAAAAGGAATTAGACAAACTTAACCTTTCTCATAACTTCCTGAAATCCAGACTCACGACATTAGAAGCCGTCAGGTCACAACCCATAAAGAAATTTTCCAAGGGAGATTACACCGCCGCCATCAATTATCTAAAGGATGGCAAGTTGAAACAAAGCATGCATAAATTCAATGTGGCATTGCAAGCCAATCCCCCCATTGCCCTAAAAGACAATATTCATTTTGGTCTGGCAAGCGTTTATTACAAATTAAGAAAATATTCCGAGGCAATCAAACACCTCGAAGCTGTCAGGAAACATTTCCCAAAGGGTGACAAGTGGATGATGTCCCATGTTATGTTGGGAATTATCCATAATAAAAAAGGTGAGAAGAGCAGGGCGCTCTATATTCTGAATCAAGCCCTGGAGAAGAATCCACCCGATTCCATTAAACGAACGATTGATCTTATGATGAAAAAAATTCAGGAAGAGAACAGAAATGTCAAAAGTTAACGAGAAAGCTCCGGAGTTGGTAGTGGATTGCTGGGCTCAGGGAAAACCTTCCACCATCGAGAAGGAAAGCGGGAAAGTAATTCTGATTAAATTTTTCCAGGTAAATTGTCCGGGCTGTTTTATTCATGGATTTCCAGAGATCATTGATATTTACAATAAATACCAGGATCAAGCTCTGGCGCTATGGGGTTTGGCCACCGCCTTCGAAGACTTCGATAAAAATAACCTGGAAAACTTGAAAAAACTATTAACCAACGGAGAAGTCATCGGAGAAACCCTCGCCGCGATGGCACAAGCAAATTTACTAAATTACAATCGCCTGCAATACTCGATTCCGTTTCCTGTGGCCTGGGACAAATTAGAAAAGAACCCGCCGGAAATATCCCCTGACAGAATTCAGAAAATAATCCATCGCGATATTGAAAATTTTGATTCGCTTCCAGACAAAACCCAAACCTTGATCGTCAGTCAGGTAAAGGCGTATTTAAAACAAAAAAAATATGACGCACACACCTTTGAGGCTTATGGATTGCGGGGCACACCGTCAACTATCCTTATCGACAAAAGAGGCATTCTCAGGCATAAACTCTTTGGATCGGAGCAAGGCCTTGAAGAAAGTTTAAAAATTTTACTCAATGAGTAATCCTTTGTGTTGACAAGGCAACCCATAAAATTGTAATTTATAAAATATATTTTTTTCAGGAGCCTGACTTTGGTTCCTGGATCTTGGTGGCAACCAAAGAAATACCGGGCCTCTCCAGAGATCCGGTATTTTTTTGCCAAAAATCAGGTGATATTAATTCCTCGGTCTAAATTCAATTGTCATAGACAGAGATTCTATTTCCTTTTTGAATTAAAATAATTTAACACAATGCCTCTGCTCACCTTCAAACAGATAATAGAAAAAATAGACCAACTGGAGGAGGCCAATTTATTATTGGCGGCTTTGGAGTTGAGAATCTTCTCCATCATTGATAATAAATCCCTTTCAGTGCGAGCGATCGCTAATAAAGCTAACAGCCAGCCGTTGGAAACGGAAATGCTTCTGAATGCATTAGTAGCGATCGGGGCTCTTTCCAAAATCAAAACTCAGTTTAAAAATACACCTGAGACCTACAAACATCTGTGCGAATCCAGCCCTCATTATAAAAAGGGCATGGTGAAATTGCGCTCGGAAAACCGTCAAGAGTGGGCTAACTTGTTGGAAATAGTCCGCAGTGGGCGGAACCCGTCACCGCACGAAGGGGAAGATGATGCCGACTTTAGATGGTATTTCACCCACGCAATGCATGAAAGAAGTGCATTCTACTCGGCCAAGCTGGCTACCTGCGTTGCAGGCAAACCGGTTAGACGATTGCTTGATCTTGGGGGAGGGCCGGGTTCTTACAGTGCCGCTATACTGCGAAAGGATAAAAAAGCAACCGCCACTTTGTTTGACCGGCCAGTCACTATTCAAGTGGCTAAAAAGATTCTAGAGACTTCGCCCGTATTTTCCCGCTTCACTTTTATGGAAGGTGACCTCTTCCAGACGGATTATGGAAAGGGGTTTGACACCGTTCTCTTTTCCAATATCCTGCATATTTATAATCCAAAAGAAAACAGGCTTCTCTTTAAGAAGATTCATCGCTCCCTGGAAAAAGGGGGGAGGTTTCTTCTTGTGGACCTTTTCCTCAATGAAAATAGGACGGAACCTTATGATGCCGCCTTATTTTCATTGACCATGTTGATGTTCACTGCCACCGGAAAAACGTACACCTTCAAGGAGACTGAAACGCTCCTTAAAGGTGCAGGATTTGGTTCCATAAAGCGGTTCACTTTGGATCATGGCGCCAGCTTGCTGGAGGCCGTGAGGTTATAATTGAATTTTTAATTGATCTCGCTGGCCATTTTCTTGAAGGCGTTTCTTAAAGAATCAGCCGTTTCCCCCAGGATATCCAAAAATTTTTTATCTCTAATAAACTTATCTGCAAGAATTTCAGATTCCTCGCCCATTGTTTCTTTCAGAGAAATCCGACTGCTTTACTGATTCCATTCGATAAACCCCAGATACGAATAGCCTTGCATTAACTTCAGTGTATCCGGCTGATCCAAAATAAATTGATAAAATTTATCCATTTTCCCGACAAATTTTTTCTTAAGGTCATCAGTCATGGCGTCAGACACTCTATAAGTTGATTGCATTTTCTGGGTATTCTGACTAATTTTGTCGAATAGTTCCGATTGTTTGATCAGTTCCGAATGAATAGTCTCCAATTGCTTTGGCTTTGGGACATCAATTGACAGCGCATTAATTCGAGATCTATTATTATCAGAACAGAACGTATTTATTGCTTCGCGGAGAGTTATATTGGGAGCGCCGGATATGGGAAGTCCCCCTTCGGTTGCATTATAAATTGAGGTCTGGCCATTCACTTAATCTGCAAATACATCTTTATAGGCATTTAAAGCCGATGTCGTATCGACTTCCTTTCCAAATATATTCTTGACGGCTTTAAAAGAAGACGAAAATTCATCAAATTTATTATCATCGAGTTCCTTAAAAGGGTGTCTCGAACCAATTTTATCTTTTCGAGTTTGATCATAATGGGAGTCGGCGCAATGTAAGCGACTTTGACTGAATGACAAATCCTGACCCGTCAAAATAATTGGACTGCATCCAAGATAGCGGGCCAAAAGAAACGCCGCATGGGCAACGGAAAGAGTTTTCCCCAAAAAGTTATCTTCTTCCAGCCTGCAGGCAAGCCAACGGGAAAGGTATACTCCAGAATCAATCCGTATTTTCCTGTCTGGAAATTTATTTACAACAGAAGCAGGGACACAGGGATCAAAAACCAGCCAGGTATTTTGCGAAATATTTTCAAAATCAAAGAACTGAAGAGTGGATTCCTCCGGGTCCACAGCAACCACAAAATCGACTGCAATATTATTTTTTATCAGTGGTTTTAAGGCGGTCGCCACAGCTATCACCAAAACTCTATTAGAGGATTCTTTTAGAAGCGCGATATTTTTATCAAGAGACGGCCCGGCGGAAACAACTATTGCCGGAATCCCAAAATATTTATTTTTCAGGGAGCGGACTCCCGGACTGCTAATAATATTTATCCAGTTCTCAAATATATTCCGATAGAATATTTTTGAAAATGCCGCCTGGGTCTTAAGATCTATCTGGGTTTCATTAAATACCGCATCTATTTTTTTTAAGAGTTGCGAATAGTACTCAATTTCCGCATTCACAAGGGGTTTGAATTTTACGGTTGCGTAACCGTTTAAAGAAAAACGAATCCGGTTTGGTTCCAGAATTTCTTCCACAGAAGAAGCAGCCACTCCAATTTGAAACTGGACGCCGGGATGTGTTATGACGGAAGTGAAGTCGATATTCGCCAGGCAACAAAATAGACCCTCTATTTCCTTTTCAATAATTATTATTTTACTGGAGCGAGGGACCCTTTCAATAAGCTCCTGAATGTGATACCCCAATCCAATGCTGGGAACGATAAAGTTTGTATACTTATCGACATCGCACAGGTTGACAAATCGCCCTGCTTCTTTAACAGGATCGTATGAACTATGAAGGGTGATTCGATTTCCATCCGGCAAATTAAGGGATAAACTTGGTGGTCTTTTTTTGGATCAACTGACAACATATCGATCCCCAGGATGAATAGACTGAACCGCATCAGCCAGGGCCGGATCTATTTCTTTCAAATGGGCAAGGTTTTTATTGAAGATTTCTAAGTGCATGCGGTGGGGTATTGAATAGGAATTTGTTGACTAACGACAACGAAAATTTTTTAAAATATTTCCTTTACCGATGGGCTGAAAAGTAGAGTAATTCCCATGTGACATAGACCCCTTGCTCCATAATATATTTTTCATCATATTCTCGAATCAACTTTCTCAATCCACCCGGTTTGAGCAATCGAAGGGGGGCCGCGCCAATTTGTTGCAGGTTTCGGATCAAAGCTCGTGTGTTAGGGAAAAAACTTTTTCTAATTTCGAGATGCGATTCCTTTAAAATTAACCCTGCTTGTTCGATCATGGTTTTCCACTCTTGCAAGGAATAAAGAGTGTTGGGGCTTTTAAGGGAACCTGTCTCGCGGAATTCTTTTAAAGTCCCGGGACCAAATGTACTGAAAACCAATGCTCCTTCGGGATTCATATACTGGAGAAGATGGCTCAATGTTTTTTGCGGGTCGGCAAACCATTGGAAGACCGCATTGCCTACAATCAGATCGGTTGGGTATAATTCAGCCCGTTCCGCGTTTCCGATTATAAGTTTTGTGTTTTCAGGTAGAGTCATTCCTTCCTGAAGATGGTCCATCATACTGGGGGAAATATCATTTAGTATCAGGCTTTCAAGAGGGTGGGCTAAAAGGTGACGGGTAAACACCCCTGTACCGCAACCTAATTCCGTCACACATGCAGGAAGCGGTTCCGGCAACATGGAAGCCAGCCTTTCCGCCATTGTCTTTTGTAATTGGGCGTGTCTGTCATAGCTTTTCGCGTATTTGGAAAAACTATTAACTATTTGAGCTTCTATGTCAGCGGGAATTTTCTGGGAATGCATTCCAAATAGGGTCGTTTTTTGAAAAAGGTTTTACTCATCCATCATAAATTGTACAAGCTTCGGAAAAAATGCCTCAGGTATTATCCAGGTTCTTTGGATTAAAGATTCAATTTATTGGCCAGATGGTTTAATAAAGGTCCTGGAGCATGCCCGGTTTCTCCAATTATTTCCAATTGAGGAAGGTACGCTTTCAATTGCACTCCATCCAATAACCGATCCTTTTCGCCTACCAGCCCCACAAAGGTTTCCAACCCCAATTCAGGAGAAGGAGCACTTTGCAGAAACTCCAACCCATTGATTAAAATTCCCCTCGCGGGAACCTCCTTTATTAGAATTTCCGGGAAATGAATTTCATTGTCAGCATAAAATTCCAATAATGGCGAAAGATCCTCCGGGTTTCTAATCAATTGTTTCATGAGATATTTTAATTTGGTTTCAGGAGTTTTGCCACCTCTATTCCTTTCGCGGGTAAATGCAAAAATCGGAGCCAACACCGCCTTGATGGAATTTTTCGGAAGGTAGTCCTGATGGGTCATGAGCCAAAGGCTTCCCAAAGAATAGCCGATGTACAGGTCCGCCTTTGAACCTCCCAGCAGATCCCCAGCTTCTAAAATATCTCCGGGTAGGGAAGGATAGAGAACTTTTACTTTTGCATCGGGAAAAGCATTCTCTACCTGTTCTCTGAACCATTCCGGAGGCAGAGCCCATCCGCAGACCGCGGTGATGGTCAATTTTTTTTCCATTGCTTCAATACACCGAGAAATTCTGTCAACTGAGACTCCGTCACATCTGAATAGAGAGAAACTCGCAGTCGTGACGTTCCACGCGGCACTGTGGGCGGACGCACCGCTCCCACCAGATACCCGTATTCCAGCAGGTGGTTGCGAAGCTTTAAGGTTTCACCCGCATCACCGATCACAATCGGGACGATCGGAGAATCGAAGTCATTCGTTTTCCACCCTGATTCGGCCAACTGTTGGCGAAACTTTTTGGCCAGTGCCCTCAGGGCGTCGCGCTTACCCGCTTCGCTTCTGATAATGTCAATTGCCGCTGAAGCGGCCCCGGCCTGAGCAGGCGATAAAAAAGTCGAATAGATATATTCGCCGGCATGGTTGGTGAGATAATCCACAATCGTTGTGGAAGAAGTCAGTACATAAGCCCCTGCGCTGGCCAGCGCTTTGCCAAGCGTTCCAACGAGAATGTCTATCTCCTCCAACACATTCATTTCCTCGGCCAGACCGCCGCCTGTTTGTCCGTACGCACCCGTTCCATGTGCTTCATCCAGAACAAGAATAAAGGGGACTTTGCGTTTCAATTCCACTAGACGTTTGAGATCAGGATGATCCCCATCCATGCTGAATACGCTTTCAGTCACCACAAAAATGGTTTCATAATCATCTTTATTTTTGTCCAGCAGTTCTTGCAAATGGTCCAGGTCGAGGTGATGATAGCGTTTGAAGCGAGCCTGTCCATGAACCAGAGCCTGGGCAATGGAATGATGGATCAGCTTGTCGGCGAGAACCAGATCGTTTTTCCCCGGCAAGTGTTTCAGCACTGCCTGATTTGCTAGAAAACCCGTATTAAACAGCATTCCACAGGATTTGTGTTTCCATTGACACAGCTTTTCAAGGAGATCCTGATGGCAGGGAAGAAAACCCGAGAGCAGGGGAGAAGCGCCGCTTCCGGTCCCATAATCTTCTGCGGCCTGGTGGGCACCTGCCAATACTTGCGGATGAAACCGCAATTGCAAATAATCATTGCTTGATAAGTTCAGACGGTAATCTTTATAAACCACAACCTTGCGGAACAAATTCTCGTCCTTGAGACGCGCCAGTTGTTTTTCTAAACGAAGATGTAATGTATGTGTCAAAGAATTAGAGAGTGCATGATGTTGGTTGGTATTTAAATTTCACCAAATTATGTTATAAAAATGGGATCAAGTCAAAAATCAACTTTCTGGATTGCGGGGTCATGGCGGAAATTAAAGATACGGGAAAAGTATGGTTTCAGGGGGCATTTCGCCCTGAATACGCACTGCGGGTGGAGAACAAAGTGTTTGTCCCCGGAATGGAAGAAAGTGCCACCATCGATTGCCGGGTGATGGACAACACCCTGATTGTCGATTTACACGATCAAAAGAGAGAAAAAAGAACCTTGAGGCGCTTTAGCCTCGACATGCCCGCCATTACCCCTGCCAGCTTATTCAACGGATTTGAGAAAACCCAACATGCCGATGTTCAGGTCGTGACCTATAAAGACTCGGGGGTGGAAGAACATATCGTTGCAGGGGATTCTTATCGCACGGATTCTGTAGCCGGTATGCCTTTTGAAACCTTCTATCAAAGGTTCACGAATTTTCTGAAGAAGGATGAAGCGATAGGTTAGTTTTTGATATTTCGGACCAGCCTTGCGGACTGGAACTC
This sequence comes from Nitrospinota bacterium, assembly GCA_027619975.1. Classification (NCBI taxonomy): domain Bacteria; kingdom Pseudomonadati; phylum Nitrospinota; species Nitrospinota bacterium. The sequence continues at coordinate 58,020 of JAQCGX010000002.1, read as the reverse complement.
TTCTTCCGTTTTGGCGTTATAAATTGTGGACCCGTCACGCAAATCAACCGTCAATGCCTGACCGTCCTCATTTGCAACACTCGTCCAAATATTATTGGCGCATTTTTGCACGAACGCCGGGTGAATATGAATTTCCTCTCCCTCCCAATCAACGGATGTGAGTTGTGGGTCAAACAACGCCAACGCCTCTTCTTCAGTGGGCAGACGCCAGTCGCTGTAGCCACCGGCATACACCTGGTTCATTAGCAGCACATATGCTTTAGCGGCTTGCCAGGTTCTCCAACAGCCGAGGTCCAAATAGGAATCTTTCGGAAGCCACTCGATTTGATTTTGGGTGTCGGTGATGATGCCACTGGGATTATCGTGAAACCGGTCAGTCATGAGAGTTGTCTTTTGGAAAATTAATGAGAGAATTTTGAATTGAGGAGGTTAGCACTTTTGATACGACCCTTCAATGCTTTTTAAAAATTCGGCATGCAGAAAACGAGTTATTTTTCCAGGTTTTCCAGCCCCAATGATCTTGTCATCCGCACACCTCACCGGCAAAATTTCGACCCTGGAATTGGTGATAAACACCTCATCGGCGTGGTAAATATCTTCCGATTTGAGAGTTTGCTCGGAAACCGGAATTCCTCTCTTTTCGGCAAGCTTCAAAACCACCTGGCGGGTGATTCCCGGTAAAATATAGCGGTTCAATTGCGGTGTTTTGAGCTGGCCATTTTTAACAATAAACACATTACTTGTGGTTCCTTCGGTGATGCGGTCGTCGTCGTCGATTAAAATGCCCTCCATCGAATTTTCCCGATGTGCCATTTCACGCACGAGGATATAACTCAAAAAATTGCAGGATTTTATTTGTTGCGTCAAGCCACCGACCCTGAATGCGGTTGAGGGGAAAAGTGATATTTTGATTCCCTCTTCAAGCCATTCTTCCGGCAAGGGTTCCAGCTCTCTCACAATGATGACCAGAGTGGGGCACGCCTCAGGATCGATATGGAATCCCGTCGTTTGTTCGCCCCTGGAAATTGTCAAACGGACCATGCTGTCAGGACACTGATTTCTTTTTAACGTTTCCTGAATAGCAGACCGCATTTCATCGCGCGTTATGGGAACGTTGAGATAAATAAGATCCAGCGACTGATAAAGCCTTTCCAAATGATCTTCCAGACGAAACACATTATTGCCGTAAGAGCGCATGGTTTCAAACAAACCGTCTCCATAACAAAATCCCCGGTCCATAACTGAAACGGTGGCCGATGACTGGGGCATAAATAGTCCGTTGAGAAAAACCGTCCGTTCCCGCATCACAGGCTCTCTTTTATTGGTTCGGAAAGAACCTGAATCATCGCCGCGGCCTTGTCCAAAGTTTCCAGGTATTCCTTTTCCGGGCACGAGTCTGCCACGATCCCGGCGCCAACGTTAAAGTAGGCTTTGCCTTCTTTCAATAGAATGGAGCGTATAATAATATTCAAATCCATATTGCGGGAGAAACCAATATAACCAAATGAACCGCAATAGGGCCCGCGGCTTACAGGCTCCAGTTCTCCGATGATTTCCATACAACGGACTTTCGGACATCCCGTAATGGTTCCTCCGGGAAATACGGCGCGCAGGATATCCCGGACCGAGACCTCAGGCAATAATTCTCCTGTTATATTGGAAACGATGTGGCTCACGTGGGAATATTGTTCCAGAAACATGAGGTCGGAAACATGCACACTTCCGGTTTTGCAGATTCGCCCCAGATCATTGCGTTCTAGATCCACCAGCATCAAATGTTCCGCGCGTTCCTTTTCGTTGAGTAATAATTCCGTTGATAATGATTGATCTTTCACAGGGTCCGGGCTTCTTGGCCGTGTTCCGGCAATGGGCCGGGTTTCCACGTTGTAATTATCAACCTTGACCAACCGTTCGGGGGAGGAGCTCACGATCGCAAAGTCCTGGAATTTTAAAAATCCCGAAAAAGGGGAGGGGTTCACGGATCGCAGATCAAGGTACAGGTCAAAAGGGTCGCCTTCATACGCGGTTGTAAATCGTTGAGACAGATTGGCCTGATAGATATCGCCCTCTTCAATATATTTTTTTGCCTTCCTAACGGACTTTATATATTCATCGCGAGTCATATCGGATTGAAGTCCGTTCTTGTGGCTTCCATTGTTTCCACTGAACGTTATTGGACTACTTAAAATGGATTTAGACGTTTTCTGTATCGAGTCTATAAATTGTTCAATCTGATTCCATGATTTCTGAATCTCGGACACTATTGTGTTGTAGTCCTCAAGTCCTTCGCCGGACTCGTGAGAAACAACGACCTTCAAAGTTTCTTCTTTATGATCGTAAACAAGAAGATGGTCCACCTGCACCATGTATAAATCAGGGATTTCCAGGTCGTCTGATTTACGTTCCGGGAGATTTTCAAACAGTCCTACCAACTCGTAACCGATGACTCCCACCCAGCCGCCCCAAAAATGCGGCAGGTAATTTGCCTGTTTAATGTCATCATCGAAATTCAATCGTCCAAGAGCTTCCATAGGGTCCACTGCATCCGAGACATCACCGCTTTGCACGAAGGCATTGTTTCCTTGAATTTTTATAGAACTTGAATTGGAAGCGCCCATGAAAGAATATCGGGACGTATCTTCTGGACCCTTCCCGCTTTCCAGTAAAAACGAATCACTACAATCTTTATAGAGTTCGCGATAGAGTAGGTGAGGCGACAGGTTGGGAATGAACTTCTCCCCGCAAACGGGAACGCGATTGGATCTTTTAACTAAATCTAAATATTCATCTCGGCTGGGTACGATTCGCATTTTATTCGTACCTTAACGCTTCAATGGGGTTGAGGTTGGCGGCTTTATTGGCTGGATAATATCCGAAGAAAATTCCTATGCCGACAGAAAATCCGAATGACAGCAGAATGGATTCAGGAGAAACCACCGTTTCCCATCCACCCATTTTGGAAACAACTTTGGAAATCATCAATCCGAGCAGGATGCCGATGCCTCCTCCCAGAAAACTCATCAACACCGATTCAATCAAAAACTGTTCCATGATCTCTCTTTTTTTCGCTCCAATAGCTTTGCGAATGCCTATTTCCCGTGTGCGTTCCGTCACCGAAACCAACATGATGTTCATGATGCCGATGCCCCCGACCATTAGCGATATCGCCGCGATGCCGCCTAAAAGGTAGGTGAAGGTCTTTGCTGCATCGCCCCAACTGCTCAACCATTGCGAGGAGTTCTGCACATGGAAATCACTTTCCTCACCCTCGCGGATGTTGTGTCGCAATCGCAGGAGCCGATCGATATCTTCCATAATAGCTTCCAGGTCCTCAATATTTTCCGCCTGCACGTCGATGGATTGAACATAATCCATGCCGAACAGCCGTTTCTGCGCCGTGCTCACCGGGATGAAGATTTGATCGTCCGGATCGAACCAACTCAACGCTCCCTTGGCTTCCATGATCCCGATGACCAGATAATTCTTGCCATCGACCTTCATCGTTTTACCGATGGGGTCTTCACTGTCAAACAGGTTCTTGACCACTGTAGCTCCCAGAACCGCAACCTGACGGGAAGTTCTGATTTCGTCAGAATTAAAATATCGCCCCCGGTCAATGTTGAAATTGGCCAGACGGTCATATTCTTTTCCCGTTCCGCGAACCGTGGTGTTGGTGTTTTTATTGGCAAACTTTAATTGCGCCGGTCGGTACACCTGAGCCGCCACTCCTGTTATCAGGGGTATGCTTGTCTCAATAGCGCCCGCATCGTCAAACGTCAACGTAACGACTTTATCGCTGGAAACGTGACGGGTCTTTTTACGACCCGGGTTGACGGTGATGATATTGGTCCCGAATTTTGAAATCGTGCTCAAGGTCTGTTGTTTGGCGCCTTCGCCAATGGCAATCATTGAAATCACCGAGGCCACCCCGATGATGATCCCGAGCGTTGTCAAAAATGTTCGCAGTTTATTGGCGATCAAACTTCGCAATGCCATTTTGAACAAGTCCCAGATCAGCATCAGGAAACGCGTCCCGTCATCATTGGCGGGTTTAACAATTTTCCATCTTTCATGTTCAGAATGTGGCGGGCGTATTGGGCGATTTCTTTTTCATGCGTGACCAGAATGACCATCACTCCCTCTTCATTCAGGCGTGTGAATATATTCATGATTTCTTCACCCGTTTTGGAATCGAGATTTCCCGTGGGCTCATCGGCGAGAATGATGGCGGGGTTATTCACAAAGGCACGGGCAATGGCCACCCGTTGCCGTTCCCCTCCAGATAGTTCCGCCGGCTTGTGTCGGGCTCGATCTGCCAGACCCACGCGGGCAAGGGCATCCATCGCTATTTTAGACGCATTGGGAACTCGGCCGTAAAGGAGAGGAAGCTCGATATTTTCCAAAGCCGACGCGCGCGGCAAAAGATTAAAACTCTGGAACACGAATCCGATTTTTCGATTTCTTACTTCTGCGAGCTGGTCGGGACTCATATTCTGAATATCGATATTATCCAAACGGTAAGTGCCGGAGGTGGGAAGATCCAGACAGCCCAGCAGGTTCATCAATGTCGATTTTCCGCTTCCTGAGGGCCCCATAATGGCTATGAATTCTCCCCGGTTAAAGTTAAAGCTGACATCTGCCAGAGCGGGCACTTCCACATTGCCGAGCCTATAGGTTTTACTTAAATTTAAGACATCAATCACAGAGGGCTTTTTCACAAATGAAAACATTCAAATTATAATGTGTGTCCTGATTATCTCAATGGGCGTGGGGAAGTGGCAAGAAATAAATAAATGATTCCCTTGGCAGGTTGCTGAAAAACTATTTTTGCCACCCGCAACTGTCACACTGAGCTTGTGATATTCGACAATTGCCTTCATGCCCCGCAGGGGTATGTCGAAGTGCGAAACCAAGCTTTATTATCAAGGTCATACTTCGACAGGCTCAGCATGACAACAGTGGAAACGCTCGTGTTTAGGACTTTTTCAGCAACCTGTTAGAGGGTAAAATAGACTTTAATAATCCCATTCCATGGAAATCCCCACACGGGATTTGGCATCCGCGCCGATATCGCTCTCCACGGTAATATTTGGGGTGACCTCATATTCGAGAATCGCACCGCTGGAATCCTCTCCCAACCCTTGTTTCACCCCAACATAAACACCCTCTGCAACATATCGTCCGGCCTCGACGCCCGGTCCGGAATCATCGCCAGAGAATTTCAACGTATCCAATCCCAGAGAGCCGCGCACTTTATCCATGACGCCCGCACCCTGGCCACCCATCCCCGCGAGTTGAGCGGCTGAGTTTGCAAGTTGCACCGGCTCAATCGGCGTCATGGAACCAGCGCTTTTATCAAACAGGAAATTCGAAAGTATTTCATCCTGAGGCATTTCCGGATCAGAGCTCAATTTAATTTTTGGGTCAGAAACAGCACCCAGAACACTGATCAGTATGGTCATGTTCTGGGCAGGGATTTCAGCTTTGAAATCAAGATCGGGCTCTCGTGCTGGGACACCATCGAATCTCACCACTCCCTGTTTGAATTTTACTTTTCGATTCAATATATTCAACGTTCCCCGGCGAAGCTTGAATGCTCCATCCACCTTGGGCTTATTTGTAGTTCCTGTAACCTGCAGATCTCCTTCAAGTTCTGCATCCAAGCCTCTGCCACGAACAAAGATCTGCCCTGGAGCCTTTATCTTCAAATCCAAAGCCATATCAAATCCAGGGTCCTCTTTTTTTGCTGATTCGATCTTTATTGTTTTTTCAATTTCATCTTCATTGCCGTCAGTTTCTTCGACCTCCAACACCACGACACTTGGAGGCAGTTTATTGGGAACGTATATTTCCGTATGGTTGATGGTAATTCCCCCTTTTAATGCAGGGGATTTTATCGAACCCAGCAAATGCAGATCACTCGTCACCTGGGAGGTGATCGTATCGATAGCCACCAATTGCGCAGATTTTGTGTTCAGTTTCAGGTCGGCAATGAAATCATCTTCGCCAGATTTTTTTATAGTTCCCTTCGCGAAAATAGTACCGTCCTTCGGAGTTCGGGCACTCAGACTATCTAAAATAAATTGGTTCCTATCGAATGATGTCAGGATTTCTATGGATTTAAGAGAAGTTCCCAATTTCAGGTTTTCAAATTCGCCATCGAGGAATTTAACGGTACCCGCCACCTGCGGCGCATCTATCGTTCCTCCCGCTTGAACTGCCAGATCCACCTTGCCTCGAATCTGATTGCCGCTGGCCACCAGGATATCATTTAAAATATCCAAACCCAGTTGGCCTTTGGCACTACCTTTTAGGGGAGCTTTGGCAGGAATACTAATTCCTGTCGGGTCATTAACCATTACCAGAGGAATTTCACCGTTTGCCTTGAATTCCCCCACAGAGGGTTGAGTGAAATTTAAATCAACTTTTGTGAGTCCCTTTTCCCAGGTTCCTTGCAAATCGACTGTGGCTGGAGCCAACCCCTGTTTAGTTGCCTGATCAAATTTCAATTGCGTCACAGAAAATTTTAAATTGCCTTTGGGATTTTCAAAATTACCATCGAAAACCGCTTTTCCTTTTAGATCTCCATGAACACCCAGCCCTGGAACAAGTTGGTTCACTATGTTCAAAGGAAAATGATCCACGGTAAAATCACCAAACAACCCTTCGGAGTTCTTTTTAAAATTAGAAGACACTTGGCCATCCTGTATCTTCATTGCAAATTGACTCAGTTCCAAATCCGTAGCATTGACTTTAATGAGGGCCGGTTGAGTCAATTGGAAAGGAATCTTACCCACTTTTCCTGCCAGTGTTTTCAATTGAAATTCCTGAGAGGCATCCGCCATGCTCAATTTTCCGGTCGATTTAACATTCGCTTCTGGTCCTGCAGTCGGCATTGCATCAGCTTCCAGTGAAACATCCATGGCCTTCAACGACCCCTGCGTAGTCAAAACCAAATTATTAACTTTTGCCGCCGAGTGACTCAACGCAGATACTTGCAATTTACTTTCTACGATAGGTTCTGTCAGGGCATGGGTCACTTTCCCGGACAAGCCCACTGACTTGATTGAAAGTGGAGATTCTCCCTTCAAATTGAAATCATCCACTTGCGCCGCAAAGTTTACCGTCTGCCCATCGGCATTCGACAAATTCACAGTCAAAACGGTATTGCCGGATATATCCTGTTTAATGATGTCATTGATCGTCGAATAATCGAGTATCCGTCCATTCAAGGTTCCATTTACAGAAGTGGATTTTAGATCGACCAACAGATCTCCGAGAATTTCTGCCCCTGAACCCGCAACTTTGATTTTCTTCAGCGACAAACGATCATCCGGTTGCAGGGCAAAATCGGTGGAAGTGGTTGCCTCCCATTCATTTGCTTTGATATGAGTTGCTAATGTTCCCGTCGGAGACTTTTGCAAATTTCCAGCTGTTACATCGCCCCGGCCTTTTTCAACCGGAATACCATCAAAAACGAGATTCTTGCTTTCAATGCTGGCAGTGATCCTGGGCGAGGACAAGATACCTTGGATTTTTGTTTTGACATGCAATTGGCCGGATAGATTTTTTCCCACTTTCGCGGATAATACGGCGAGACGAGGCAAGGTAACCGACAAGTCGGCTTCCACTGCCTGCTTCTCAGTCAATGTTGCATTCAGCACACCGGAAATTGCTACACCATTGAACTTCAACGCATCGACATGAATCAAACCATCTTTAGCAAGACTTACTTTGCCAGCAATGCTTATCCGCTCTCCCGCCAAAGTATTCACGTCTGGAAAGTCGGTAACCATATTTTCGATCAACGTATCAAAACGGGTGAATATGGTTTTTCCATATTCCTCAGACTCAACACTCAAATCTAAGTTTAAATTACCCGTCAATTTCGTTTGAGCCAACTCAGTGAACTTCGATAGTTCTGGTAGATTGACAACTCCATTTACTTTAGCCTGCTCGCCCCATTGGTTCAGTTGACCCTTCAAATTAAAATTAGCCAAATCGCTCAAAAATTCAAATTGCTCCAGATCGATTTTTTGATGATCCAAATCGATATTTCCTAGCAACCCCCATGTCATTTTCTCTGGAATGATTTTCTTTAAACTCAGGTCAGGTCCGCTGAGGCCATTCAACAACCCGCCTCCACGCACAGCCAGTTTGAAACCCTTTTGATTAAGTGGTTGGTCCGGTGTGATTTGCAATTGAGCATTGGTGAGGGAAACGGCATAACTCAATGCCCTCAAATCCTTTCCTTCAATAGTCACATCAATTTTGGGTTGCAGGAACAACCCTTCCGCTGATCCAGAAAGCTTGAGCGAATTCCACTGAACATCCGGAACCATTGTTGAATACGCCTTGTCGTCTCCGGCAGTGAGGGTGTAACGCATGCTCATTTCACCTTCACCCAAGTCCACATCACCACCCACGTCCAAATGGACCGCTGGATGCGAGACGTTCAGCTTTTGGATTGTTATCTTTTTAAAAGATTCTGAGACCACACGGGTACTCAAATCCACTGAATCTCCCCAGACATCCAAAAGCTCAGGGGGTATATAGGAAGCGAGCTTGGCTTTCATTGTAAGATCGAGAGCGTATTGCTCACTGGCAATCGTTTTTAGCCCCGCTCGTCCTTCCACACCCAGGAAAGGCCCTGCATGAAAATTGAACCGTCCCTGCCAATCATCCAGGGTTCCTTCTCCCTTGATGATGGCGGACATTTCCGGCAAATCTGGAACCTGCAGTGCATGCACCAGAAGTCCGCCTGCAGGCTCTTCTGCATTCAACCCCATCACAAAGGTCTTAGACAACGGAAGAAAAGAAATTTCAAGATCCACCTTGCCAGGGGTTTGATCGATGCGTTTCAGGTTCAGATTGAGCAACAACCCTTCGGATAGTCCCAGATAGGCCATCTGGCTGTTCAAGGTTAATTGTACTTCCTCACCTAAAACTGTTTCCCCCAGTCGAATTTTTTCCGCTACAAGCCGGTCAATACTCAAAGCAACGGGAATACCCGTGAAGGGTTCGCTATTTTCTTGTGGGGGCGCTTCAATTTCCGTTTCGGGTAAAATAGGTTTTCTCAATAAATCGACGGTTTGGATAGCTAATTCTTCGACCCGGAATAGTCCTTTAAGCAGGCTCCACGGATGCCAACGATATTCCACTCGATCCACCTTCAACCAGACTCCCGCAGAGTCTGAAACCCAAATATCCGTCAATACCATAGCGGATGGGACACTGCCCTCCAGAGAGCCAATAGCCAGTTTTGTATCCCCATTATTAGCCGCCGCCTCTATCCATCGCACCAATTGTTGTTTTCCTGAGTTCGATTGCAACCATCCATAGGCGCTAAAAATCACAACAAACAGCAGAGACAAAAGTATCCCGGCGATCAGGGCAATTTTCTTTCGTGTGGGTGTTATTGAATACATTTAAAACGATTGACCGATGCTGATATAGAAAGCGACAGGGTCATCATTGGTTCGACGGTTCAAAGGCGCCGCTAGATCAACCCGCAAGGGACCTATTTTTGTATAATAACGAAGGCCTAGTCCTACGCCCCATCGTAAATCTTCATCAAATTTAGGCAGCTGGGAGTCGAAAACATTGCCACCATCAATAAAGGGAACAATACCAAAATCTTTATATCGAAACCGGGCTTCCACTCCCACTTCAATGAGACTCCTTCCCCCTGCGGGATCATTTTTGCTATCTAAAGGCCCTACATTCTGAAACTCGTAACCGCGGACAGACCCTCCACCGCCTGAAAAGAAGCGCTTGTCCGCCGGAACTTGATTCGTTGCGGGGCCAACGATACTTCCTAAAAGAACCCGTCCAGCCAGAACTACCGAACCGTCTTTCGCAACTTTATAATAGGCTCGACTGCCGACTTTAAACTTGGTGAATCCGCCAGTTGATCCGACCGCTACGGTATAAGGCGTGACGCTCAACTCATTCCGAAAACCCGTTTTCGGGTCCAGTAAATCCGTTGTGGTGTCGTGCATGAGACCCATGGGAAAACTAAACAGAGCGAACTCATCTTTACCGTTAGCATCCTCAATAGATGCGAACTCCCATTTAACACCCCCGCTGACCGAAAATTTATTATCCAATCGACGGTTCAATCCCAGCGAGGAGGATATGCTTTCACGCTCAAATGCGTTGGGGTGTTCATTCGCCAGTTCCGCGTTAAATAAAAGATCTTGATGACGGGACAGAAAATCCGGTTTTTGAAAATCCAACCCCAGTATTTGATCAATTCTAGAAAATTCATTTTCGCCGATACGCCCCAGACGGCCCTTTATTTTTAATTTGTCTGCCTCTCCAAAAAAATTCCGGTGCCCCCAGAAGGCATTCAAACCAATGCCCTGGTTCGTTGAAAAATCACCGCCAAATCCGAAAAATCGAGGGGCCTTTTCCTCAACATCCAATTGCACCGGCAGGGGTTGAGAAGCTTCTTCCTTATTCAAATCGGCTTTATCGGGGATCCTCAATTTCATAGAAGAAAAAACTCCCAATCCGGAAAGATCAGAGCGAAATTTTTCCAGGATTCGCGGGTCATAGTCATCGCCGGGTACCCAGGGAACCCGTTTCAGTATGAATTCCTCTTTCACCTTATCCAATCCAGTAATGGAAACTTCCCCCAGACTTGCTACGGGACCTGGGTCTATTTCAAAAAACACATCCATTATTTTTTTCAGATGATTGACCCGGAGTTTTCTTTTGGCCATACGAACAAAGGGATATCCCGCAAGTTTGATTCGGGAAGTGATTTCGCTCCCGGCATTGAGAACGGATTGCCCCAGTGCCGGGTCTCCCGTTTTCAATTCGATCTGAAAATTTCGTAAATTTAGTTGATCGATTCCCATAATTTGAATGTTCCCGATATTATAAACAGGGCCTGTTTCAATGCTTATAACGACTTCGATGGATTCTTTGCCCCGAAGTCCGCTTGGAAGGATGGATTGTACAGATTGTTTTTCAATTTCTATTTGTGTCTTTCCTGCAAAATAGCCAAAAGACTTTAATACCTGTGGCAGGCGTTTTTCATCATCACGGGCACGGAGGATTAAACTGGATGAACTTGATAGAGGTTTTTCTTTTAACTGAACAAGATTGGAAGACGCTTCCAAGGCCTTCTGAACCTCATCATTTTCGATACCCTTGAAATTAACCCGATAGGAAATTTCCTCACCATGAGAGGGGAGGGGGAATACGAAAGACCACACAAGCAAAATCACCCAGGGGAACCCTTTTGGTGTTCGCAGACATGAAAACCATAACTTTATTTTTACCTGATTGAAAATTGATTTCCGATTCATACTCTCCGCAAATTTTTTATATCATCAAGCTTACCGCACAAAAAACCACAAAAACGAAAAATATTATTTAGACCGAATCATCCAAAGAATTTTTTTCAATGAAGAGCCTTTATTATTTTCACCACCAGCCTCTGCCAGAATTTTTTCCCAATCGGCCAATATGACTTTTTGCCCCATCTCCAATCCTGAAATTACCTGGGTATGAATAGCATTCTCTATACCTGTTTCAATCGGGATTTTCATTGGCGCTCCATTATCCAGAACGACAACATAATTAGCATCTTCCTCTTTTCGGACCGCCCCTCTTGAAATGTAAAGGGTATCATTTACTGAAGAGGTCACAATATCGATGTTGGCTGACATCATGGGTTTTAGGTTGCTTTTTCCAGAGCCCAGGACCTCGATCTTGACTTTGAAAACGGTGATGCTGTTTTCAACGATTCCCTGAGGAGCGATGCGCCGGACCATTCCCTGAAAGGTCTTTCCCGGAAAGGCATCCGCCGAAAGGGTCACATTTTGATCCAGTTTTACCGAACCGATGTCTGTTTCATCCACATCAGCAATGATGAACAAGCGGGACATGTCCGCAATGGTTGCCAGAGGAGTTCCGCCGCTCACATTGGATATTCCCGAGGCGATGATCTGTCCTTCCTCAACCAGCTTTTGTATGATCACTCCAGTGATGGGAGCGAATATTTCCGTTTCATCCAAGCGTTCCTGTACTTCATCCAGGGCAATTTCAGCCCGCTCGACATCCGCTCTGGCGAGTTGAATCTCATTTTTTTTCATGGTGATGTCGTGAACGGAATCGTTCGCCACCTGCAATTGAGCCTGAGCCTGAATCAAATTTTCTCTATTGATTGAATATGCGGTAGAAGCAGTATCTAAAGTTTCCTGGGAAGAAAATTTCTTCTCAAACAGATCTTTCTGTCGCTGGAGCTTATCTTCGGATTCTTTCAAGTTGGCTTCTGCGGCAAGCACCCCGGACTGGGCTTTTTGCAGATCTGTTTGATACCTGGTTTCCTGCAGGAGAAGGGCGGTTTCAGCTTTTCTTAACTTGGCAATGCTGCTTGATTTTTCCGCGTTTGCTTTGGCCACATTTCTTTTTTCGTCCGACTTATCCAGTTGCAGTAAAAGTGTATTTTTTTGGACAAAATCCCCCTCTTCAAACGCGAATTTTAAAACTTCGCCGCTTGCTTTCGATTTAACTTCCACTTTAAAGTTGGGTTCGACGATTCCGGTCGCAGAAATTTGAACTGCCAGATCCCCTTTGATGACCTCGGTGGTTTTAAAAGCAACTGTTGGCTTAGAATCATCACTATTTGAATTGGATGCAATCAAATAAAGGACAATTAATAGAACAGGAACCCCTATATAAATAATGATTTTTTTCATGAATCTGTTTTTGACGCCACTTTGATATTGTTGGAGTCAAGCGTGGTGGCTAATACCTGGCGCAATCTGGTTTTTGATTTATTGTAATCAATGAGGGCTCGGATCTCGTTGCTCTGCTCTGCAACCAGATCTTCCTGAAATTGCAGAACTTCAAAACTGGTGGACAAGCCAACCTCCAACTTTTTTTCCTCAGCGTTTAGTTTTTCCTCCGCAAGTTTGCGGGCAATGCGAGTGGCCTGCACCCGCTTGCTCTCTGTTTTTATTTGCCGGACGGCTTCCCTCACTTCCACAACAATCTTTTTTTCAAGATCCTTGATATCCAGCAGGGTCTGAGCTACTTTCAGACGGGAGGCCGTCAACTTGCTTTTTGCAGACCGGTTACCTAAAGGATAGCTGAGCTTAAGTCCCACTTCCCACTGATAATAATCCTTTGAAATCGTATTATTCAGAGCCGTATCATATCCCCCACCGAAACGACTGGTGCCAGTAATGGTTCCGGTGGTGATAGGAACCGCATCTCCGCTGATTCCGTTCAGCCCCAAACTGCCAAATAGGTCCACGGAAGGATAAACCTGATTTTCATTGTATTTAACGAGAATATTTTCATTTGCCAGTGTAGTTTTTCGGGACAGGTAATCGGGACGATTCTTCAAGGCTTCCTTGATAGGCTCATTTAAATAATTTTCTTCCTCAGGCTTGAATTGCGGTTTGTCCGCAGGAACCATTTTTTTTAATCCTGTTGGAGAGTCAAAATTGATATTCAAAATATTTTTCAGGTTATCCTCATTGTCCTGAATCAGATCCTCGGCCTGAAGCAGGAGTTCTTCGCGAGAAGCCACTTCCGATTGGGCTTGAAGAATTTCAAGTGGCGCGACGGTTCCCACTTCCACTTGAGCACGCACCCGTTTTTCAAGATCCTGCGCTCTTTTTAAAGACTTCTTTTTCACATTCAGGTCTTCGATACTGAACACCAGCTCCCAGTAAACGTTTTCCATTGCGGTGACGGTGTCGATCACCTTACCTTCAAATTCAAATTCCGAAATGTCCTGGTCATTATTGGCGATATAAATATTTCTTTTATTATTGTCAAAGCCAAAGTTTTTCAACAGCGGCTGGGTGGCCGACAAAATAAGCTCTGAAGAATATTGCGGATTCAAGCCGGCAAATGCGGAATTGGTCTTGTCTCTTGCATTGTTGAAGTTGATTTCATAATCACCACCCGTGATCACTTTTTGTTTCAGGGACAGGTCCCAGGCGTGATCGCGGGCTCGGCTTTCGTCGGGCGAAGAAAAGGCACCGGAGGCTTGTCTTTTTTGTTCTCCGGTAGACAGTTCGATAGCGACACTGGGGTCGAACTCGGATTTCCTGTCAATGATATCCTGGGCTCGAATTTTTGAATTGAACTCCTCAACGGCGATGGTGACATTATTTTTCAGGGTCTGCTCAATGGCTTCCCTTAACGTCAGAAAATGCAAATTGTCTTCAGAAGGCATGTCGGTTGCAGATTCCACCGCCCACAGGGCAGAAAATGGAAAAATGACTGAAAAGGAAAGAAAACTCAGAATGATTATTGCAGGGAGTTTGCGACACATGGCACTTTCATCTCCATCATCTATAAATAATTGACCAATTAGTTAAATAATTAAAACAGCAATACATTTGTTGAAACTTAAACTCTGCTCTTAGCCGTAATTTAAGAAAAAGGGCAGGGGGCTGAAATTTTCTTCGATAATAGAGAATTTATCTCCCAACTATTTCCACCATCCACCTGTGTTTCACACCTGGTAAAGGGCAATCCACAGGCAATATAATCCAGACAAAACAGACTTTTAAGTCAGCTTGGTCAGGGACCAAAATGGGGACTGGTCCATGAAAGTTCGTTGTTTGAATTTATCTATGTGAGTTATTGTATATAATTTTTTATTTAAGATAAAGTCCTATTTTTCAATTAATTTGAGCACCTTTAAATGAAAATATAAAGAAAATTGAAAATTTATATTTGTAAAGTTACATTAACTGTGTAATATTATAGTGAAGAGTTAATAGAAAGAATCACTGCGCAACAAAGCCCTTGATAGAAGTTACTGAAAAAACCGTTTCCAGCTTTGGGCTTATATGATTTATTCAGTTACCTTTTTACCAATATTAATCTAACGAAATTCAGGGAAATACCATGACCAGAGTAACAGCCGCCGACATTTTAAAAGTTGTACCCATCACTAGAAAAACTCTTTGGTTATGGCAGAAGAAATACGGGTTTTTCCCAGACCCCGTAAAGGAAGCCCATCCAGGAGGGAAGGGGATCGTGGGTTATTATCCGGCGTGGGTGGAAGAGCGTTGTAAAAAAGTTTACGCTCTCCAAAAGAAGGGCTACACCATAAGCATGATCAAGGATATCCTTCAGCAGGAAGAAGAGAAGCAATCGGTCCGGAAAATTTTAATTGTGGATGATGAAAAGAAATTTTCTAATCTTCTGAAAAAGTTTTTTGAGAAAAATAATTACGTGGTCGAGCTAGCTTTTGATGGATGGGATGCGGGTTTGAAAGCGGCTCAATTCATGCCTTCCATTATTATTCTCGACATAGCACTTCCGGGAATCAACGGGATGGAAGTTTGCAAAAATTTAAAATCTAATCCCAAAACCGGAAATATAAAAATAGTCACGATTTCAGGTGATCTGCGACACTCTGAACAGGTTATCCTGGATGCCGGAGCTGACATTTATTTCACCAAACCGGTGGATTTCGAAACCCTCCTCAATGTCTGCAACGAATTTGTCGGCGTCAATGGAAAGAGTTGATCTTCTCATAACCTTACAGAAAGAGATTAAAGTTTCAGCTCTCACTCGCCAGGCATTCCATTCCCTGCTTGTAGTTCAAAAGCTCAATTAGAATTGGATTCCCTAAGATAAATTAATATGATATAAGTCTTAGGAAAATTTTGATTTCCAATCCTTTACACCAAAGCATCCCTATGACAAGCGCCTCGTCGGCACCCCCGACAATTAACGAGTTAAAAAACATCGCCCTGGAAATCAGACGTAAAAGTTTGATAACCATTCATGGGGCAGGGTCGGGACATCCTGGCGGCAGTCTTTCCGCCGCAGATATCGTGACAGCTTTATTTTTTGGAGGAATCATGAAATATGATTCCGAAAATCCCCGCGACCCGGACCGGGATCGGTTTATTTTAAGCAAGGGGCACGCATCGGCTTTGTATTACGTTGCTCTGGCCAGGGCAGGGTATTTCGCTGAAAAGGAGCTGGCAACTTATCGAAAAATCAACAGCCCGCTGTTTCTCTCCGGGCACGCACATCCCAAAACACCCGGAGTGGAAATCGCCTCCGGCAGTTTGGGGCAGGGGTTGAGTGTCGGTCATGGAATTGCTCTAGGAACCCGGCTGGATAAAAAAAACTGCAAGGTCTATGTCGTCCTGGGAGATGGTGAAACTCAGGAGGGGCAAATCTGGGAAGCGGCTATGTCTGCGGCTAAATTTAAAACCAACAACCTGATCGCCATCGTCGATTACAACAAGGTTTGTCAGGATAGCGTGACTGCGGAACTCAAAGACCTGGAACCTATAGAAGACAAATGGCGGGCTTTCGGCTGGGACACCCACCGAATTGATGGTCACAATATGCAGGATATCGTTCAAACTCTCAACCTTCCGCTACACGCGGATAAACCCCGTGTCATCATTGCGGACACTATAAAGGGTAAAGGAGTCAGTTTTATGGAAGGTAAAACAGCATGGCACGGAGTTGCGCCTTCCGATGAGGATTTAGAAAAAGCATTGAAGGAGCTGCAATGAAAGACGGAGCTACCAGGGACGGATATGGCGCGGCCCTTATTGAATTAGGAGAAAAAAACCCTAACGTTGTCGTTTTGGATGCCGGCGTGAGCGATAGTTCCCGGACGCAACCATTTGGAAAGCAATTCCCTGAACGTTTTTTTAATATGGGAATCGCGGAAGGGGACATGGTCTGCACCGCCGCTGGCCTGGCCACGACAGGAAAAATTCCATTCGCGACCACATTCGCCTGTTTTCTTTTAGGCCGCTCCATGGACCAAATCCTGGTGAGCGTTGCCTATTCCAACACAAATGTCAAGCTGGCGGGAACCCACGCTGGAATGTCCGTAGGTGAAGACGGTCCCTCGGCGCAAATGATCGTGGACATGGCTTACACGCGTGCTATTCCCAATATAATTGTCATTCAACCGGCTGACTGGGAAGAGGCCCGCCAGGCAACGCATGCCGCCGCAAATCACATAGGCCCCATGTACCTGCGATTTGGAAGAGCGAAAGTAAAAGGCATTTACGATTCTTCCCATAAATTTCAGATTGGCAAGGGCCACGTTCTCCAAAAGGGCAAAGATGTTGTCATATTTGCGACTGGCATCATGATCCAGGAGACGATGAAGGCAATTGAGGAATTGAAAAAGGAAAATATCTCGCCAACATTAGTAAATATTTCCACAATCAAGCCCATCGACGCGGAGTTGGTCGCAAGGCTGGCCAAAGAACACGGCGCGGTGATCACTGCAGAAGATCATAATCGCATTGGCGGTTTGGGTGATGCCGTTGGAGAAGTCCTTCTGGATAATAATATTCATGTCCCGATGAAAAGAATTGCCGTGAAAGATCAGTTTGCTGAAACGGGGACGGCTGAAGAATTATTTGAAAAGTATGGCCTGTCATCCACCCATATAATCCGGGCCGTTAAAGAAATTCTACCAAAATAAACATCGTGAATCCTGCCTGACATTTACCTTCAGTTGCCGGAAGGGTGTCTTTTGTTGGCACTCATATTTTCATTTGAGGGCACTTCCAAAAATTGACAACGGCACCGAATCGCCAATTCTAAAGAAGCGTCTTTTGTTTTAGTAGGACAGGCGACCCACCCTTAAATTTAAGGATAGGTTGCCCGTGCCACTGATTTAAGAAACTTTTGCACACGGATTCTATTTTCGGTGAAAACTAATTTTTAGAGATGCCCTTGATAAACATCCTTCGTTTGATCATCCTGAGACTGATCGACAAATCAAAATCAAGCTCTCTCCATCTTAGTTGACATAATATGCATTATGGGAACTTGTGGTAATAAAAATTTCTCACCCTTCAAGCTTTGCCAAGGCGACACACTATGTGCGGAATTGCTGGCTTAGTCGATTTCACCCAAGGCAAACTGCCAGACCCTCCTGAAAAAACTCTTAGAATCATGCTGGATCATCTGGTTCATCGCGGTCCTGATGACCGTGGCGAAGAACGACTGGAACATCCTAATGGCCCAACGGTTTATTTAGGGCATCAACGGCTTTCCATTATCGATCTTTCGCCCAGGGGCCATCAACCCATGGGCAACGATACCCGCACGGTCTGGATCTCTACCAACAGCGAAATATACAATTTTAAGGAATTAAGATCAGAACTTGAGGCAAAACATTATCGTTTTCATTCTAATTCCGATACAGAAGTTCTGCTAAAAGCTTATGAAGAATGGGGAGTGGATTGCCTGGAAAAACTGAGGGGCATGTTTGCTTTCGGTATCTGGGATTCCCGACTAAAAGTTCTATTTCTGGCGAGAGACCGGCTGGGAATCAAACCGCTTTATTATTTCTCCAGTCCAGACTGTTTTCTATTCGCATCGGAAGTGCGTGCCCTGGCGGCCACCGGCCTTCCTGAAACCACCATAAGTGAAACAGGACTGTTCAATTACTTATCCTTTGGCAGTGTATCGGGACCAGAGACGATATGGAAATCCATAAAAGAACTGCTCCCTGCCCATTATCTGCTTGTAAGCAACAATTCCATAACGGGAAAAAAATATTGGGATCCTCTGCAATCTGTCAGTAACAATGCAGGTTCTTATGAAGAACGAGTTGCAAGCACACTGAAGGAATCTGTCTGCCTGAGACAGGTCAGTGACGTTTCTCTGGGCGCTTTTTTGAGCGGTGGTATTGATTCCAGCGCGGTGGTCTCGCTCATGGACCAGTACAACGATCAGCCCGTGGAAACCCTTTCGGTCATTTTTAAGGAACAGGAATTCGATGAATCCAGGTATTCGAATTTGGTGGCACAGCAGATGGCAACCACGCACCATACATTGGAACTCAAAGAGTCCCATCTCATCACCACCCTTTCACAAGCTATTGGGGCCATGGATCAACCCACTGTGGACGGGATCAATACCTATCTCATTTCAAAATGTGCCCGGGAAGCCGGCTGGAAGGTCGCTCTTTCAGGTATCGGGGGTGATGAACTTTTTGGAGGCTATGAATCGTTTCGACTCGCCCCTAAATTGCTTCGGCTGAAAAAACTCTTAAATGCCCTTCCCTCATCCTGGTCTCGAGCGATGGGTAACTTTTTTAAACGTACCCTTCCCACTTCGGACCAAAATACCAAGCTGGGTCATTTTATCAGCAGAAAAAATTCCGGTAGTCATATTTACTATTTGTTGCGAGCGTTATTTTGTGAAGATCAGGTGAAAGGTTTATTCGTGGATAAAAATCAAGCCGACAGGCAAATCCAAAAACACCTGGATCGAACTCAAACTCTGATCGAACCTTTAAAACATGCTCACCCTCTGAAACAAATCTCATTTCTGGAGTTGACCCATTACCTGCCCAATACCCTTCTAAGAGATGTGGACATGATGAGCATGGCGCACGGCCTGGAAATCCGAGTTCCTTTAATTGACCATCAACTGGTAGAATTAATGTTTTCGGTTCCGGCCAACATCCAGTTCGCGCGACACCCGGTCAAATCCCTTTTGATTCGTTCTCTCACCAATAAAATTCCTTCCCAATTGATTCATAGAAAAAAAATGGGATTCACCTTGCCCTTTGAAAGCTGGATGCGTAAAGATTTGAAGCAGGAGGTGGAGTCTGTATTGATGACTCCTGTGCCGCGTCTCGCGGACCTGATTTCAGAAGCGGCGGTCAGCACGGTATGGAGAGATTTTCTAAAAGGAAAAGTTACCTGGTCCCGGCCCTGGGCTCTTTATATCCTGAAAAAATGGTTCCTGATAAATTCCACAAACAGGCTGGAAAGCTAAGAGCCAAAATCACTTTTAGCCCCTCAGCCTTTATAATTTGCGTTGAAAACAGCAAAATCCGCAATCAGGAGCTCTTACTGTTTATATCGGCCAATTGTTGGGCGCTCACGTTAGAGCAATTGGCGCACAGGTGACCCAATTCACGTGTACACATGATACAGGTCTGGATTTCGCCATCGGGTCGGATGATCCCACCGCAGTGATTGCAATTAACCGCGACGCTTTTAGAGGTTTTTTTCTGTTTTATCGGGTTATGACGCCGATTATTGATTAAAAGTCTGTTACGAGAAATATTCACGTACATTTGAACACCTAATATCTGAAGTTTAAAAAATGTGTTTTCTTATATAGTTCGCGGGAACCCATTCAAATTAAAGGAATTCCCATTTTGCAAGAATTTTCTTAAACCTACGATGTTTCAAATTTTAAAAAGTTTCTAATTTTTATGTTTTTTTAATGAAAAGTCAGAAATAGGAAGAAAATAGAAGGGGATTAAAGCAGAACTTCAAGGCGAAAGAATCATAATATGGCCATGACGCCCTTATTAACGGTTTCCATGCGATCCCTACCAAACAATATTTCAACGAGTTTCATGGCAAACTCCATGGCCGTACCAGGGCCTCTGCTGGTGATCAGGTTGCCATCAACCACGACCCGGTCTTCAGAGTAGTTAACTTTATTTAACCCGTCTTTGACAGATGGATGGCTGGTTGCGGTTCTATCCTGCAAAATCCCAGCTGATTGCAGAACCAGCGGAGCAGCACATATGGCGGCAATCAACTTACCGTTCCGGTTCATGGTTTCCAGCATAATTTGTACCCGTTCATTTTTTTGCAGGTTGGTTGTTCCGGGTTGGCCCCCTGGCAGGACCACCAAGTCAAATTCATCAATGTCCACCTTTACCAGCAGAATGTCCGCAATCAGGTGGATTCCACGAGAACCTTCAAGACTACCGTCCTGTGTTCCGGCCAGCGTCACCCTGGCCCCTGCCCGACGAAGAATATCCACGACCGTCACCGTTTCAATTTCTTCAAACCCCGGAGCCAGCGGTACCAATACTTTTTTCATGAGACCTTCCTTTTATCATATTGTAAAAACACATTAATAAGCTTTCTAGATTGTTCAGGGAACTAAACGGAATATTACTAGCCCAAATAATATTTAACAAGGCGGAACCAAGATACACCGGAAAACCAATAAACAGGAATATTCAAATTTCAATAATCCGTCTTGTTTAGGTTTTTTTCTGATGATAAAATTTAAATGAGTTAATTTAACCCAAGCGTTCGTCCTAAAAATATCATTCATGCAAACTTTAGAAAAAACGCCGGAATTTTCCCACCAAATACAGTCGATGTTTGGCGCTGTGGCCCCAAAGTATGATTTGCTCAATCGGTTACTAAGTGCAGGACGGGACCAGTATTGGAGAAAAATTGCGGTGGATCTTCTCGCGCCCAAACAGGGAGAACGTTTTTTAGACCTCGCCACCGGAACAGGCGACATTGCTTTGGAAATAGCTTCCCGTCATCCATCCAAAATAAAAGTGATGGGAATTGACTTTAGTGGCCCTATGCTGGAACTTGGCCAACGAAAAATTAAATCAAAAAACCTGGAAGCATCCATCCCCCTGCAAAAAGGTTGTGGAGAGTCTCTTCCCTTTGCCGACGATAGTTTTTATGGGGTTATTACGGCTTTTGGCATCCGTAATTTCGCAAACCCACAACGCTCTCTGAGAGAAATGCACCGGGTCACAAAAAATGATGGGAGAATTATTATTCTGGAATTTTCTCATCCCAGCAATGCTATTCTTGGAGCCATGTACAAATTATATTTTCACTTTCTATTGCCGCAAGTGGGAAAATTTTTTTCACGGCACAATACCGCTTATCATTATTTGCCTCAATCGGTCTCACAATTTCCTATGCGGGCTGATTTTGCTCTCCTCATGGAAAAAGCAGGTTTTAAAGATGTTACTCACAGCGACCTGACTTTTGGAATTGTCACTTTGTATCAGGGGAAAAAATATGGTTGAGCGATTCCGCAAGTATAAATTTCCCTTAAGAACCCTATTGGTCATTGCTCTGGTATTTATGGGAACCCATCTGTTGCTCAACCGGCTTCCATATTTTGATATGGGCTTACCAAATATTGCCAGGACCGCTGATAATGAATTTTCTGGACGGCAGGATTTTAAGGATATCCTGGAGTTGCAAGCGGCGTTTATAGCCAATGCCAAAAAAATTAAGCCTACCGTTGTCAGTATTAATAAAATTACGGAGAGTATTCAACAGGCTTCGTTGCCAGACTCTCAGCCCTCCCCTTCCATTCCCTGGTTTTATTCTTTTAAAAATTGGATGACAAATTCTCTTTCCAAAAAAAAATTTCGCATGGAAAACGTTGGGTCCGGTGTGTTTCTTAATTCTAAAGGTTATATTTTAACCAACTACCATGTTGTTAAAGATATTTCAAATTTTCTAGTGAGGCTCCCCCATGGCTCGGATCATACGGCAAAGCTGGTGGGAAGCGATCCTTTGACAGATCTGGCAGTATTAAAAATTTCTACCTTTAGGAGCCTGCCCTACCCGGCTTTCGGGCAGTCCAACGATTTGGGTGTGGGCGAATGGGTGATGGCTGTTGGCAATCCCTATGGCCTTGAGGGAACGGTAACCGTTGGCGTGATCAGCGGCAAGGGGAGGTCCAACCTTGGCATCACCACTTATGAAAACTTTATCCAGACTGATGCATCCATCAACCCTGGAAACAGCGGGGGTCCCTTGATCAACCTAAAGGGGGAAGTCATAGGTATCAACACCGCCGTCGCGGAAATTGGGTCAGGCGTTGGTTTTGCCATTCCCATAGAAATGGCAATGAATGTTGCCTCTCAGCTCATTGAAAAAGGCGAAGTGACGCGGGGTTGGCTTGGAATCGGTATTCAATCCCTGACCCCTGACCTGGCGTTATCATTTAACCTCAAGCACACTAAAGCCGGGGTATTGGTGAACAGCGTGGACAAAAGTACTCCAGCTGCAAGCGGAGGCATTGTAAGAGGCGATATCATTGTTCAATTCAATGGAGTCAATGTTTCCGGTTCATCAAAACTTCAGCAAATGGTAGCCGACACGCAAATAGGCAAAACTGTTCCCATCAAAGTGATTCGCAACGGAACGGAAAGAACTCTCAAGGTAAAAATTGGACGACTCGCCTCCTGATTCTTCTATTCAGGACTTCTCTTTTCTTCAACGACCTCAAAACCCACTTCCATAATTTTCGAGGTTATGGTTTCCAATTTGGTTTGATTCTCGTCAATAGCTACGGTTACTTCTTTCTTATCTAAATCCACATTCACTTGCTGAACCCCTGAAATTTCTCCAACCGCTTTCTCAATGGTTTGAACGCAATGATTGCAGCTCATTCCCATAACTTTTATCCTTAAATCCTGCATACCATTTCCCTCCTTTTTATTAGCCAATAAATGACATTTTTAGTCACAATTTGGCTGAAACTGTATGATTTATCAATAATTATTTTTCTGTCGAATGGGTTGGGATTCGTGTAAACCCTTATATTTAAATAATTATTCGAAAATGGCACAACCTTTGCCTCTAAGTTATTGAAACTTAAAGATAAATAAGGAGGCTGTCATGTTTTATGAGGTTAAAGTATTGAATCCGGATGGCACAATGAAGCAAGTCGTATCCAGTGATGTTCTTCTAAAAACACATTGGGATAATTTCAAGAAGGCAGAAGAGAACATGTCTTTGCAAACTGCAGACCGACGTAAGATTCCACGCTGGGTTAAAGAAGCGCTTGATGCTAAGTTTCCAGATTTCTCTGAGTCAAGGCATACGAGCTCCTAAGAAATTACTTGGCAGTTAGTTACCTGATCTATTTGAGCAAAGAACATCGTATTTTTCAAATGGGGAAGTTGCTACTATTTATCAAGATATAAAAAGCAAAACTGGCAATCAAAAGGACTGAACACCCTTCAACCGATTCAATTGCACTCAACTCGACCTGTTCTCAATAAATTACCCAGGTTCATGGCTAATTTACAACAGTGGACTGGTAATTAAGGTCCAATTAATTTTTTTAATTGGGTGAATTTCCTAGTGCGTCAGCCGGTATCACCTCCGTAGGTTTCAATTCATTTCAATTTTAATTTAAATATTCTTGATCGCATCAGATCTTAAAAAAACATTTAAAATGCCTCCAGCCTGCGTCCTGGCTTTTAATTTGGGAACATGATTTTAAAAAGAAGGCCAAATAAGAGAACCCGCTTGGGAGTCGGGGGGGGCCATTCTCACAAGCGGGTCCACTAACGGGAGGTAACTCATTGTTATTATTATACAATAATTTTATCGGAATACAAATATTTATTATTTTGGATCGAAACCCTATGATATTTCACAAGTTTTCAACTTCGGTCCAAGAACCAAACATTATCCCGTAGGAATTTTTACGATCCTAATGATAATTAACGCGCATACGATAGAATAAACGCTAATCTCTTGTTATTTTTAATTATTATGAGATTTCTTTGTCAAAAGGCTCAAGATTCCTGTATTTAATCCGAAAATTTAAATAGGTGTCAGCAAGGAAGATTGACCCGATGAGATTCAACATTCTTTCTCTGATTTCATTGGAGAATAGTTATTCGGTCTCAGATAATTTTATTTCAAGGAGGAAATAATTCATGAAGTGTCTACGCTTCCCCATCCCTCAATGTCCTCCAACCTTTTTTCAAATCAAACAGGAGAAACGCAACCAAGCAGTTCCCGGCAACCCCTGTTATTTTTTGGAAACGGTTCCTCAAAAAAATTGTCGCTGGTATTTAGCATTCAACCATTGAGCCCCGAATCGAAATAAAATGACAGAATTCGATCCCACCCAAAAAATTAGCAGGCGAAGTTTGGTCAATAATTCGTCCCCCCGTTTAATTCCGGCTCAAACGGCAGCATCCAAGGGGCCAGAAACCATAGATCGCGTGACATTATCACATAAGCCAGAAGCGCTTTCTGAAGCAACAAAATCCAAGACAGGGGTACAGGTTCGCGAAAAATTAGTCAGCAAGTTTCGTGACATTCTGGAAAATGGAACCTACCAAGTCAAAGCGGAGGAAATTGCAGATAAAATGGTTCAGAAAATTAGGGAACAAAAAAATAGTGCAATTATTTAACGCTCTTTTCCCCAACAAAAATTTTTAAATGATTTTTAATTCTTTTAGTTTAGGGAAATCACCAACTTCCCTGAGTTTTTCTTCCCATCGTTTTCCCAGGCTATTAACTCTTAGATCCAACTCTTCAAGATTATTCAGTGCTTTTGTTTTAGACAGCGACAACATTCCTACCCGCGTGATCTGATTATTCCGCAAATCCAGCTTCTTTAAATTTGTAAACACCGTGGATTGAGCGATTGCATCCAGCCCCGCATCACCAAACCCATTTTTCCGTAAATCTAAAACCTCAAGTTGTTGAAGACCAGGGTGCTGGCTTAAATAAACGACTTCCATTACAGAGACTTCCAGGCCCGACATTTTAAGAACTTTAGGATTCAACTGGAGACGGGATTGCACGTATTTTTCAAACATGGTTATCTTGCGAGTCGGGTGCATTTTAAATCTGACGTCAATCGCTGCATTCACTTTATCGATATTGCCTTTGGTTGAATAGAATAATTCAATAAGGATTTCTTTATTTAATTCTTCGTTGTCCATATCTGCATATTCCTCAGGTCAATGAAATTCACTTGATAACCGTCTTGCGCTGTTTTTCAGCTATGAAGCTATTATAACTTGGTTTTCAAAATTGTATTAGGTATACTCTTTGGCCTGTAAGTAATTGGAAAATTTGGTTGTCACGGATGGATAGGGGGAGAATAGGGTTTCCCGAATTAATGATTGTTCTGGTTATCATCATGATCCTGTTCGGGGCCTGGAAAATACCCAGCCTTGGGAGCGCTGTTTGGAAACACCATCCGCAACTTCAGGCGATCTAAGAAAGAATCCGACTATCAGGAAGTCTCGGTTGAGAATATTTCGCGGTTAGTCAGTGATGTAAATTCCGGTGCAGTACAACTTATCCCAGAAACACTGGGTAGTTCAGGTTCGAAAACTTCCCAGAATCCAGATGAATCATAATCAAGTATTCCAAACGAAAATAATTTCTAGTAATTCAAACTTTATCTTTTTTGCGTAAATAATTTTTACATTTTCTCCGACCTCCTCATGAAACAACCGTTTCTTATCTTTCTGTGAGCATTCTAAAATTTATTTTCCATAAATTTTTTTCCGTTCTGATAGACATACTCCCTTTGTTGGGCGTCATATTTTTTTTCCAAACATTTGTCATTCAAAAACCCTTCCCTCACCTTGAGCAAACGATTCTTGGTGTTGGTTTCGTTGTGGTGGGCCTCTTTTTATTTATTTTGGGATTGGAAAAAGCCTTATTTCCCATGGGGGAAAGAATCGCCACCCAATTTGCCCAAAAGGGAAATATTTTTTGGATCATACTTTTTGGTTTTTTATTGGGGTTCTCCACGACCATTGCTGAACCCGCACTTACCGTTATTGCCAACAAAGCCGGTCAATTGGTTGCCGACTCCGGTTCAATTTCACAACAAGAGTCTGCCATAACTTCCTTTGTCTTTGGACTTCGACTCACCGTAGCCATTTCCGTGGGGTTGTCCACCGCCCTTGGAGTGGTTCGAATAATTAAGGGCTGGCCGCTGATTTGGTTCATCCTTTCAGGGTATGGTTTGATCATTATTTCCACCTTTTTTGCACCTAAAGAAATTATAGGAATCGCATATGATTCAGGGGGGATCACGACCTCAACCATTACGGTTCCCCTGGTTACCGCATTGGGTATTGGGTTGGCTGTTTCTATCCGTGGCCGCAACCCCATGATTGACGGATTTGGTTTGATCGCCATGGCCAGCCTGGCACCTATATTATTTGTCATGCTATATGGAATGTTTACCCTCGGTGTCAAGTTATGACGGAAGAAATAAACTTAATCGCACTTATTCAGAGTTCTCTAAAAGGCACTCTCATTGATATTTTACCAATTTTGCTGGTCCTCGCATTTTTTCAAGGCGCTGTTCTTAGAAAAAAAATTCCCCATTTAAAGCAAATTTTATTTGGACTTGTTCTCGTCATCATTGGCCTGGCAATTTTTATTGTTGGATTGGAGCAATGCATTTTCCCAATCGGAATCAGTATGGCGGATCAATTAACCCAACCTGAATTTTTGACCGGGGGCAATAGTGAAAATTTAAAGGCATTTCTTGCCGCTGACAAAGTGGACCCTGCACTTTATATGTGGACCTATATATTCGCATTTCTTATCGGATTTTCAACCACCCTTGCGGAACCCGCCTTGATTGCAGTCTCTATCAAGGCAAGAGAAATTTCTACAGGTTCCATAACGGAATGGGGGTTGAGAATTGCCGTTGCCCTTGGGGTTGCATGTGGGGTGGCTTTGGGAGCCTATCGCATTGTTACGGGAACGCCACTGTATGTTTACATCTCCGGCGGATATCTGGTTCTCCTCATCCAAACTATGTTTGCCCCTAAAATGATCATCCCCCTGGCGTATGACAGTGGAGGCGTGACCACATCCACTGTAACCGTCCCCGTATTAGCGGCATTGGGAATCGGCCTGGCTTCCAACGTGCCCGGACGCTCTCCGGTTTTGGATGGTTTCGGTCTCATAGCCTTCGCTTCCCTTTTCCCTATCATCGCCGTTTTGGCCTATGCTATGATCGGCCAATGGCTTGCAAAAACAAATTGAAATCCTATAATGCAAACTTTTAAAGGAAACAATTCCAATGCGTTTTAAAATTATTCTCGCCTTAGTTAATGACGACTACCAGGATGAGGTTATTAATGCAGCCAAGGATGCCGGAGCCACGGGGGTCACGATCCTGAATGCCCGCGGAGAAGGAATTCACAAGAATAAATCATTTTTTGGCCTGACTATGGAAACCCAGAAAGATATGCTTCTCTTTTTGGTAGAAGATTTCAAATCTGATGAAATTATGGAAGCCATTTACAATGGTGGGCATTTGAACGAGCATGGCAATGGGATCGCTTTTTGCTGGACGATTGATCGGGCGATTGGGTTGGAAAGTCAGCTCCCTGTTATGGAAAAAGACACAAAAATAAAATATTTTTAGGAGGGTTTGATGCCGGATTCTAAAAGGGTTCAAGACATCATGATGCGTGATTTCAAAAAAATCGAAGGCATTACTAAAGTGTCAGATGCCCTGGCCCTGATGAAAGCGGAAAAAATCAGTGTAATTCTTATTGAGCCAAGATCCAATACGGATGTCTATGGGATCATGACTATGAGAGACATTGCCCGGAAAGTGATAGGACAAGGACGAAAACTGCAAGAGACCCATGTCTATGAAATCATGTCAAAACCGGTTCTCAGTATTCCTTCCAATATGCCCCTCCCCTATGCGGCACGGCACTTGACTAATTTCAATGTGTCTTATGCCATGGTGCTGGAAAATAACAACATAATCGGAATGGTTTCACTGCATGGAATTGCCCAGTATTGGGATGAAGGATAACCTGCCCTGAGGATAACCGTCACCTCAAAAAACAAATTAAAATTTTACACCGTGTTTGATTCAGAGGAGTGGTGTATGGAGCGAACTGGGGGCTGTTTTTTACTTCCTATTGGTTTTACTAACGGTTTCTTCCCTTAGTTTCAAGGCTTCCACTATTTTACTGTGCAGGTATTCCAGGTTCACTGGTTTCTCGATCACGGAAAAGGCGCCATCGTCCAGGCAACCCTCGGCGACCTTGAGAGTGGTCACTGCCGTCACCATGATCACCTCGACTTCCGGTTTCCGGCTTTTGATCATTTTCAGGGTCTCTGTACCACTTAGATGCGGCATCTGAATATCCAGAAGAACGCACTCAGGGTTGAACGTATCGAATTTGGCAAGTGCGTCCTTACCGTCTCCCGCAACCATCACCTCAAACTGTTTATTCTCAAGAAATCGTTTTAAGATTTTTTGTGTTTTTTGCTCATCGTCAACTACAAGTATTTTAGTCAGGGGCATTGTTTGTGTCTAATGAAGTAATCCAGGGCAGATGATTGCATCTGGTTTATGGTTTGAATAAAAAAACTCTTCCTTAACCCTTTTTTAGAGAGCTACCTGTGCGACTGTCCCAAATAACTTTATCAGGGCTGGAAACATGTTTGGCCTGAGCGGACCATTTATTCCATTCCGCTTCAATTTTCAGAATTTCCACACATTCGTCAATGCCATGCGATCCCGCCATATGGGAATACAATTGATCAAAATCCTTAATAAAGGTATCCTGCTCGGATTTGTATCTGTCCTGCGCCTCCGCGATGTTTGCCAGAGTATTTTCAGCCGCGGCATTGTAGGTGAACTGCAATCTTTTCATTCGCTCATAATCGACAAAATAATTCAGGTAAACCCAGATAAGTAACGGAATGAGAGATACAGACCAAAGCCCTAATTTCAGTGCTTTTTTATTGATAAATATTCCCGCGAAAACCAGACCAAATCCGGCGATAAGAGAATAAAGCGAAACATTGGTAAAATATTTTGCTGGTTTTATTTTTTCCCCACATGCCTCACTGGAAACATCGCCCGGCAGGTGAAACGAAGAAAAAATTCCCCAGGAAGAAATACCCGACTGCCCCCAGGCAAGTTCCTCCTTCTCGATAAGAAAGATGCTTGTGAATAAGATACAAATGATGACTGTCACAATGAATCGTTTCTGCATGGGAAGTTTCTAATTTCTTTACAAGGTAATTTTTGAATATAATATGGATACGCCAAGATACATCCCTTGATACTAGTATTTTGGCATTATAGACGGTGTTTTTATTATTGAAAAATATTTCTTTGAACCTTCAAACACTATTTTTGAATTTACCGCGATGAATAATGAAACGAGATTTGTAGATGAGGGACCAGGGATGGTCCGGGACAATGAATCCGGACTCGTCTGGTCCAAAGAGGACTCCTGGTCCATTGAGCAGGATTGGCTCACCTTTCAGGAGGCATTGGCTTTTGTTGATAACTTAAACAAAACCGATTTCCTTGGGTTTCATGACTGGCGCATTGCCGAACGCGAAGAAATTGAGAAGCTGTATGTTCCAGAGAGCCTGATTATCGGTCGATCGAAACAAGAGCTTCACCTCGACCCCGCCTTCGCTCCCGGTGGCGGCAACGGGTCCTGGTGTCTGCCGTTTGATCAGCAGGCAGCTTTTTATTTTAATTATTCCAGTGGAATTTCGCAGGGGTTCGATCAGGATTTTTCACAAGGGTATGTGCGGCCGGTTCGTCTCTACCCCGATTGATTCTGCGGCAGGGAGGAGCGTTTAAAACAGGAGACGAGCTTTGGCATATTTTGGTTCGGGCGTATGACCTGGCATATTTCTATATGGTCCATCTCATGGGTGATGGAGGACAATTGATACCGTTCCCGGTCCACCTCCTCATCGCTTCCCAGATATTGAAAAATAGCCGTTCTCAGGGCATCCCATTCCAGGTAGAGAAAAAATTGATCTTCCGGGTCCTCCAATCTCAAAGTCTGCACCAGGTCGTTAAAATCGTCCGTCAGGATTTCGTGTACAAGTTTGCCTGAGCAATATTCCAGATAACCTGAGCCACCGCCGACTTCCTTGCTACAGGTTATCTTGGAAAAGTCGAACGTCAGTAAACGTTCGTCAAAATCCAGCTTGACCACAACTCTTGAAGAAGAATCTTTACAGGGCACGGCCAATCCTTATAGTTTTAATGGGACCTCTAAAATCTGTTTCCCAGTATACCATTTCTAACCGGCTTCTCCTCAAGAAGCATTTCCTAGGAAATTCATACTGATGTCCACCGCCGGGGCGGAATGAGTCAAGGCCCCAACCGAAATATAGTCAATTCCAGTACCGGCCAATTCATCCAGACGCTCCAGTGAAATGGAACCGGACACTTCAATTTTTACCCGGTGGTCAACCAACTTGACAGCTTGCTGAATCATAGCAGTCGTCATATTGTCCAGCATGATAATATCCACACCAGCGGATAAAGCTTCCGCCACCTCTTCCAGACTGGTGGTTTCCACCTCGATGGTTTTTTCGTGTGCCAGTTTTTTTCGAATCCGTTCCACCGCCACGTTGATACCACCTGCGGCCTTGATATGATTGTCCTTGATCATCACCGCATCATACAAACCAAAGCGGTGATTCATACCGCCTCCACAAGTAACTGCGTATTTCTCGAAAGCTCTCAGACCCGGTGTCGTTTTTCGCGTATCCAAGATAGTAACGGGTTTGGCCCGATCCACAAATTTTCGTGTCAAGGTCGCGATACCGCTCAATTGTTGCAGGATATTCAGAGCAGTCCGTTCTCCTTCCAACAACGTAACGGCTTTGCCCTGGATTTTTATGATCACTTCACCAACAGACACTTCCTCCCCATCACGATGACATGGACCCGGAAACGTACACGAGGGGTCAAGCATAGTGAATACCCGACGGAATATTTCCATCCCACAGAGTGTCAATGCTTCTTTCGCCACCGCCTCCGCTTCCCAGACAGCCCCATTGTCAATAATATTGCGGGTAGTGATGTCGCCAGTACCCAGGTCTTCAACCAACGTCCGTTGAACCAGAGCGTCTATTTGATCGTGTGTGAGGGAGTTTTTCATCATGATTCCTTAACCAGAGAAATTAAGAGAAATGTTTTTTCCATTACTGAATTCTATATTTGCTTTAATATAGTTAAACGGTTACGAATGGATATAACCACGAACCGCTTATTTTTGCCTTGTTTCTCTTAATATTTCAACTAAACAATCATTTAAATTAGACTAAGCGTTGACAGCTATTGAATTGCCAAACCAGTTTGTACTAGAAATCCTCCCGGAAAAATCAACGTCCGGGCGATTTTCCGAATGCGATGAATATCCCCCAGATCGAAGAATTCGCTTGAACGATCCTAAAACCGCGAAAACCTGGGGGTTTGTAGTCGTCGACAACACCCTTCGCGGCCCTGGTCTAGGAGGAATTCGCATGGCCCCGGATGTGACTTTGATGGAAGTCTCGCGTCTGGCGCGAGCCATGACTCTAAAGAACAGCGCGGCGTGCCTTCCCTTTGGAGGTGGAAAATCTGGACTGGCCGTCGATCCATTATTTTTACAGGCTCAACCCAATCTCAAAAAGGATCTCATCGGACTCTTTGCGGAAGCCCTGTTCAAAATTAATACTTATATCTCGGCGCCGGATATGGGAACTAACGAAACAGACATTCAGCAGATTTATGAATCCTTTTCGGAAAAACTGGGAACCGAAAATCATTTGCGGGGCGGGGCCGGAAGGCCTCCTGAAAAGGGAGGAATTCCTATTGATGAATGGGGGCTCACCGCCCACGGCCTATTCGCCGCGGCAAAAACCATGGAACAACAGGAGGGAGGTTTTCCAGTTAAAAATGCCCGGGTGGTCATTCAGGGATATGGCAATGTGGGGTCCTGGACCGCCACCAAACTGCATCGTGCGGGCGCTGTGATTGTAGGCGCATCCGACATCCATGCGGCATTGTGGAATCCTAAAGGCTTGAATGTGGAGGAATTGAACCGCATCAGAAAAGCCCCACAAGGACTGCAAAACTATTCTGAACCGGTGGGAAGGCGACTCCCAAAAAAACAACTGGACTGGATGCTGGAAGCGCCCTGCGATATTCTGGTTCCGGCGGCAAGACCCGATTGCATCACCGCAAAAAATGCCGATCGTATTCAGTGTCGCATGATACTTCAGGGAGCCAACGCACCGGTCAACAAAATGACCGAATACTATCTGCAAAACCGAAGAAATATTCGGTCACTTTCGGACTTTATCGTGAATGTCGGCGGCGTTATAGGATGCGCTGTCGAATTAAAAATGACCGCAGACCCGACTTACAGACAGAATGTCTTAAAAAAAGGACCCAGAGGCTATCTGGAAGAATTGATTGAAAAAACTGTTTCCCGGAATATCACAGAAATTCACAAGCGCTTGGCTAGACAGAAACAAAAAGATATTATCTTTAAGGAAGAGGCCATCAAACTGGCAGAAGAAAGACTGCAATCACCGAAAAATGAGCAGTGGTTTTAATAAACAAACCCAGTAATCATAAAATATCAGGCAGACTTATTTACATGGACCGTGCCGACTGTAGCAGAGCCCGTACCTTGGAGACGGATTAGCAGTGCATTGATGGGACACCAGCTCGTCAGCCCAATAAACAATGGAAGAAGAGCTATTAATCCAAGAGTGAACCCCAGAGTGCCCTCAAACGCAATTCCCAAATTGATCAGAACGACTGCCATCACAATTCTTCCCACTCTTGCCCAATCATTCAGATTCTTCTTTAAACTAAACATTATTTACAACTCCACCAGTCAATCAAATCAGAGGTTTACTCTGATCGACAAAATTATTGATCAAATTTATTTCTCTATTTTGCTATCTATTTATTAAGAAACTATTAAGGAAGTGTCCCATTTTTATCACAAACCGAATTTCTTGCAGGAATGGATTTGGAAGATGATTAAAGAAAAGGAAATAATTAGATGAAATTCATTTAAATTAGCGCAATTGTATCAGAAAATTACTAACTTTTTCGGAAATGACGAAAATTTTTTTGAATTACCCCACTCCTTTAAAATAAAGGCCTCCGCTCTCCCCTGCGTCCTCGCTTGGAACACCTCCCAATGGCGAAGCAAATTGCTGGTGTTGCCCTTAAACAAAGCATAAAGCGGACACCACCCAGTCAGACCCGTGATAAATGGGACAAACCCAATAACGCCGAGCACCCCCCCCCACGGTCCCATCATTGCGATGCCAACCGCAACCAGAACAACACCCACAAACAACCCTTGCCCCGCGACCCCTATCGCCTACATTCACTTTAAAAACGGTCATGACCCTTCCTGTCAACAAGCTAGCGGGAACCGGTCAATTTACGGCAGAACGTTCCTCATCCAATCTTGGTTAGGTGCTCCAAATATTTGGACCAAAGGCCGTTTTGTCGATACCTTTGTGAATAAAATATTTGCGGCTTCCCTGGGGGATCTTTGAACATTCAAATAAAAAGTCGAAATGTATTCAGGAAGGCGAGGAAGAAGAGAGTCTATCTTCGATACGGCTAAACTTTTTGGATAAATTATGAATTAGGATCGGATGGCTGATAAATTTCTTTTAAAATTATATCCGCACCCATACGAAGGAGATCCTTGCCCGTCTCCCGGCCCAGTTTCTTGGCCTCAAAGGATGCTCCCTTTTTTTCCTTTTGATAAATGGTTTTTCCATCCAGGCTGGAGACAAGACCCTTGAGGGTTAATTCATCGGAATCATCGTCGAGTGTGGCATACGCCCCAATAGGAACCTGACAGCCTCCTTCCAGTTCCCCAACCAAAGCCCGTTCCGCATCCAGAGCCAGGTGAGTGGGCTCATGATCCAGATCCAGTATTGCGGCGAGTACCTCATAGTCGTTCTTTCGCGCCTCAATGCCCACAGCCCCCTGGCCCATAGCCGGTAAAATAATTTCCGGGGAGATTACTTCAGTGATCTTATCCGCCCATCCCATGCGTCTCAGCCCTGCGGCGGCTAAAATGATGGCATCCAACCCTTCGGATTCCAGCTTCTTGATCCGGGTATCGATGTTTCCACGCAGGGGGAAAATTTGCAGGTCCGGGCGATATTTCAACAATTGAGAACTTCTTCTTAAACTGCCGGTGCCTATTTTGGCATTTTCAGGCAAATCATCGAGTTTGATATTATCCCGTGAAATCAAGGCGTCGAACGGGTTCTCCCGTTCGGTTATGACAGAAATATCCAATTCATAGGGAAGATTCATCGGCACGTCTTTCATGCTGTGAACGGCGATGTCTATTTCTCCACGCAACATTGCCTCTTCAATTTCCTTGACGAACAATCCCTTGCCACCGATCTTGGCCAGGGGAACATCCTGGATGATGTCACCTGAAGTCTTGATAATTTTTATTTCCACCGCGAGACCGGGGTGAAGTTCTTCCAACTGGGATTTTATCCAGTTGGCCTGCCAGAGAGCCAGACCACTGCCCCGGCTACCGATAATAATTTTTTCTAAATCCATTCAGTCGTCCAGATGAAAAAGATGCCGGATGGCCTTCAAGT
Organism: Nitrospinota bacterium; assembly: GCA_027619975.1. Taxonomy (NCBI): domain Bacteria; kingdom Pseudomonadati; phylum Nitrospinota; species Nitrospinota bacterium. The sequence continues at coordinate 23,074 of JAQCGX010000002.1, read as the reverse complement.
AAACATGGCCTTCCTGGGATTGAGTTTGTTTTTTGAGGTTGATGGTGGGCTTATGAAAAATTTTATTGAGGATTGATTGGGTCATCAGGTGCAACGTATTTTCATCCTGTTCGGATAGAGGCTCCATTTTCTTTAAAGCCTTCTCTAACTCCTTTTTGCGGATGGAGTCAGCGCGGTTGCGAATTTCAACAATCGTGGGCACCGCATCCAGAGAAACCACCCAGTTGTTGAACTTGGTGACCTCAATCTGAATCAGTTCCATAGCGGTTTCCGCTTCTTTCTCCCGTTCCTTGATATTTGCAGATACAACGCCCTGAAGATCGTCAATATCATAGAGATAAACGTTTTCCAGATCGTTGACTTCCGGCTCGATATCCCGTGGAACCGCGATATCGATAAAAAAGATCGGTTTATTTTTTCTCTGATGAATCGCGCGTTCCACCATGTCCTTTTTGATAATAAACTTTGGCGATGCAGTGGACGTGATGACGATATCGGCCTTATACATTTCATCCTTGAACATTTCAAAATCAAGGGCGCATCCATTGAGCGTCTTGGCCAGAGCGGCGGCTCGTTCATACGTGCGACTACAGACATAGACGGTTTTAACGCCATAAGAGATGAGATGCTTGGCCGCCAGTTCCGCCATTTCACCCGTTCCCACCAGCATGACGGAATGATTTTCCAAATCCTCGAAAATCTTCCGAGCCAGTTCCACGGCGGCACTGCTGATGGAAACACCCCTCTCGGCAATGCCCGTTTCTTCCCGCACCTTCTTGGCGACATTGAACGCCTTTTCAAACAACTGGTTCAGGACCATCCCCGTGGAACGGAGCGCACGCGCCGTATTGTAGGCATCCTTCACCTGCCCCAGAATCTGGGCTTCGCCCAACACCATCGAATCCAGACTGGACGACACACGGAACAGGTGCTCCACCGCACGTTCATCCTGATAGCTGTAAAAATATTTATCCAGTTCTTTGGGGCTGATATTGTGGTAATCGCAGATGAAATCTTTAAGAAGCCCGATCCCTTTTGTCGTGTCATTGACACGTGCGTATATTTCCACCCGGTTGCAGGTAGACAGGATGATGTTCTCGATGATCTCTGGATTGCCAACCAACCGTTCCAGTGAGGCTTCGATTTCGCCACGGGAAAACGCCAGACGTTCGCGGATTTCCACCGGAGTCGTTTTGTGGTTCACACCCACCAGAATTAAATTAGGGTCCGCCATGTTCACACGTGCAAAAAATAAGTTAATACCACCATCACAAAACCGAGAACCGCCCCCTGCGCCGCTTTCTTACCGCGAATGCCGGCAAATAACCGTCCAAAAAACAGATAGCCATAAATGATCCAAACGATAACAAGTGGCCAGGTTTTTGTTATGTCCCACGAAAAAAACGACTGGTTCATCTTGGCTGTCCACAGAGGCCCGGTCATGAAACCTAAGGTAAACAAAGGAAAGCCTATTGTGATGACCTTGTCGTTCAGCTTATCTAAAACTTCAAGCGAGGGCATGCGAAAATACATGATCCCCAGCTTCTTGGATTTGACCTGATTTTCCTGAATAAGATACATGATCGCCACCGCAAAAGCGATGGTGAAAGCCGCATATCCTATCACCGAAAGGGTACGGTGCAGAGTCAGCCAGAAGGTCTCGGTTTCCTCCACCAGTGCCGCTTCCTGAGACATAAATACAGAAAACAAAAGAGCCAGAAACGCCATGGGAATGACAAAAGCCCCCAAGTCTTTGATTTTATACTTCCACTCTGTCAGGAAATAGACCACCACGATCACCCAGGCAAAAAACATGGCGATCTCAAAATTGGTGGTATAGGGGCCATGCCCGGTTTTCATCGAACGCAACCCCAGCCAGACCGTATGCGACAACAGCCCCGCCCCGACCGTGGCAGTTGCAAGAGTCGAAACCACAGGCTTGCGATAGACCAGATAGAGGAAATACCCCAGAGACGCTGCTAGATAACTGAATAGGGAAATGTTAAACGCGATTTTTTCCATAAAGCCTGAGCGGTAAGGACTTAGTGCTTATAAATTCAAAGGGAAACGATGGAACTATAACGTCTGCAAATAGAGAGACTTATGGTAACATTTTGTACTGAGGGATTCAACGGGGGAGATTAGTTAAAAAAAGGAGATACTCGGAGAAAAATCAATCAACCTTACATTAGCCCTTCGACAATCTCCTTGGACTGGGCCAGGGAATACCCATATTTCTGACGGACCATGGAAATCGCGTCCAATTTCTTTCCTCTTTCGGCAAGATCCAGAATTTGGCTATCCAGATCTTTTCCTTCCACCGTCAGGGTAGGGAGGAGAGGTTTTGATTTTCCAGAGGTTACTAAACGCGATCGGGTTCTTTGGGGCTTTGCTTATCTTTCAGGACTTCCTTCAATTCAACCATGAATTCGTTTACGTCCTTGAACGAGCGATACACGGAGGCGAACCGGACGTAGGCCACATCGTCCAGTTTGTACAGTTCCTTGACGACTTTCTCGCCAATGTCGACGGCGGAAATTTCCTTTTCGCCTAAATCCTGAAAATGCTGTTCGACGCGGTCTACCAGGGCTTCAACTTTCTCGATACTGACTGGCCGCTTCTGGCAGGCTTTTTTCACTCCGTCGAGAATCTTTTCCCGGTTGAACTCTTCCCGCCGGCCATCTTTTTTAACGACAAATGGTAAAGATCTTTCCAAACGTTCGTAAGTGGTAAACCGGTCACTGCAACTGAGGCATTCTCTGCGGCGGCGGATGATATTCCCCTCCTTGTTCATACGGGAGTCGATCACCTTATTTTCCATATTGGAACAAGCAGGGCATTTCATCGGCTATTAATATTTTCCCGTCAATTCATATTTCAAGGGAAACTGCTCGCACAGCTCACGAACCTTACACAAGGTTTTTGCATGGAACTCTTTATCCTCCACCCGCTCTAAAGTCTGGATGATCATATCACCGATCGCTGCCATTTCCTTTTCCTTCATGCCTCGAGTCGTCAAAGCCGGGGTGCCAATGCGAATGCCGGACGTGACAAAGGGACTGCGGGTTTCAAACGGAACGGTATTTTTATTCACCGTGATTCCAGCCAGTTCCAACGCCTCTTCGGCAGCTTTTCCGGTGATGTCCTGCGCACGCAGATCGACCAGCAACAAATGCGTGTCGGTTCCACCGCTGACCATTTTGAATCCGTTCTTGGACAAATGCTCGCCAAGGTATTTGGCATTGGCCACCACCTGTTTTTGATAGGTGACGAAATCCTCGCTCAACGCTTCTTTGAAGGCCACGGCCTTTGCAGCGATGACGTGCATGAGAGGTCCGCCCTGAATACCAGGAAAAATTTTCTTATCCACTTCCCTGGCAAATTTCTCATTGCACAGGATCATGCCGCCACGCGGTCCGCGCAGGGTTTTGTGGGTCGTGGTGGTCACAAACTCCGAATAGGGAACAGGAGACGGGTAAAGCCCCGTGGCGACAAGTCCAGCCGGATGGGCAATGTCGGTCATGATCTTGGCGCCGATCTCATCAGCAATTTCGCGAAATTTGACAGCATCAATCACTCTTGGATAAGCGCTGGCGCCGACGATAATTAGTTTCGGCTTGTGTTCACGCGCCAACGTTGCGACTTCTTCATAGTCGATCTGTTCCGTATCTTTGTTGACCCCATAGGGTACGACATTATAGGTATAGCCGGAAAAATTAACCGGGCAACCGTGGGTTAAATGGCCGCCGTGGGAAAGATTCATTCCCAGAATCGTGTCGCCGGGTTTCACGGCCACGTGATAAACGGCCATATTCGCCTGCGACCCGGAATGCGGCTGAACATTAGCATGCTCGGCGCCGAACAGTTTTTTGGCCCGTTCAATGGCCAGGGTCTCGGCAACATCAACAAACTCGCAGCCTCCGTAATACCGCTTTCCCGGATAGCCTTCGGCATATTTATTGGTCATGACCGACCCCTGGGCTGCCATAACCTGGGGGCTGACAAAATTTTCAGAGGCAATCATTTCCAGAGTATTATTCTCCCGATCGGCCTCATTTTTTATGGCGTTGGCAATATCTGGGTCAAAATCCGCAAGCGACAATTTAATGTTCTCCTTGATTGATTAACTTATTAATTTATTAACGTCCGGTCAATTTCTTCAATTTTATCGAGGCGTTGCTGATGGCGGCCACCCTCGAATGGAGTTTCCAGCCAGGTCTTAACGATCTCTTCGGCCAGGCCCATCCCAATGACGCGCCCTCCCATAATGAGGATATTGGAATCGTTGTGCTCGCGGCACATCTTGGCGGTATATAAATCCGCGCACAGCGTCCCGCGGATCCCAGGAAATCGGTTCACAACGATCGACATGCCCACGCCGGTACCGCAGATCACGATTCCACGGTCGACTTTTTTATCTATTATTGCCTTTGCAACCTGAATTCCGTAATCGGGATAGTCCACGCGGTCGGAGTTGACCGGCCCATAGTCCTCAAACGCCACCCCTTTAGCGCGCAAATAGGCAACAACGTTTTGTTTAAGTTCAAATCCCGCATGGTCAGATGCAATGGCAAGTTTATTCATTTTCTCATTCGTTGAAAAAAATTGTTGCGTCAATTTCCCATAAAGCATCCAATAAAGTTTTAAATGGCTTTGAAAGGATTATGGTATTAAAATTAGAGCAATTAAATGAAGTCTCTAGGAGCATTGTAGTGCTTTTCGGGATAGTAAATAAAGAGCAATATTTTGTCAACTCCATAACCTTATGGTTAACAAGTTTTTAAAGGATTAAACAGTGGGCTCACTTCCGTTAAATATTGCTAATAGCATAGTATCGCAATACAATATGCCAAATATTAATAGGCTCTCGAAATTAAACAAATGTGGAAAAACGTCTTTATAGAATCTTGCATCCTTTCCGCTTTAATTTTTGGCGGCTTTTACTTTAATGCCGCCCATTTAAAAAACGAAATCTCGGGAAATCAGGATAATTTTAGCAACAAATCGAAGGACAAATTACTCTGGACGCACATCAGTGGCTTTGAGACACGAGTCGCCAACCCAGAGGAAAAAAATAGAAATCAGGCTCATTTCAGCGGAAACACCACCCAGGTCAACCCTGTCGCTCCCATTTCGGGCGTAGACCAACCTCCCCTCCCCAGCACAAAATAAACTGCCATCCTTTTACCAGGATCTTCACCCCTTGGGACTCCCATTAAAAATAAAAAAGGTTGAATCGCAAGAAATCTGGGATTTCAAGTTCACAGTAACGATGGTTTTATTTTATTTCTTCGTTTTATATCCAGGGATTCAATTATTCTTTCGAGGCCACCCCTGGATGCCTCAATATGTTTATTTGTTATTTTTTACGGTCATTCTCTTATATGTTCTGGGCATCAAAAAAAACCCCTTAAACCAATCGGGGTTTTCCATACAACATATTGGGAATCATTTAATGATTGGAGTGATTTCCGGAGGATTGATTGTCGTCGCCCTGCCTCTTTTAGACGGTCTCATTTTGGTTTCGGGGCTGGACAAGCACGAACTGTTCAGTGTAAATCAGCGCGGGGCGCAGGGAGGGGAAAATCTTCACCCTTTGTATATACTGGGGCAAATTTTACTTGTTCCCCTGCTGAAACAATTCTTTTTTACCGGCGGGGTGTTTCAGAGCTTGAGCAGGAAATATAATTCCATCCTGGCCGTCTATGGAGCCGCAGCCATTTTCACCCTGGCCCATTTTAAATTGAACTTGGGACTTTTTATCCTGGGTCTCATCACCGCTTTTTTGTTCCAATTAACGGGAACGTTGTATGCATCCATCCTGTTTCATGCAAGCTGTTCCCTGGCGGGCTTGTTGCTCCTGCATGTTTATCCCCGTTTGACGACCCTCCTGGTGTTTCTTTTTTAACGATATTTAAACACCCAAAAAATCTATCAGAATTACATACAGGCAATTAAAGGGCCTTCGATTAGAAGGAATATAATTTATTCCTTTTTAACTTTGCGGACCACCACCCTGCGAACAACTTTTTTCTTGGTTTTCTTTTGTTCCTCATACTGCTGTTTTGCTTGGCTGGCGGCCTGTTTGGCAGCCATTTGATCTGCCATCTGTTGCCTTACTTTTTCCCTATTTTTGGGGTCTTCAAAGAAATAGGAAACCACAACTCCAAACTCGTACAATCCGTACAAAGGAAGTGCAAGCAGAATCTGGGTGATAATATCCGGGGGAGTGAGAACGGCCGCGACCACAAAGGTACCCATAAAAGCCCACTTTCGATACAACCGCATTTTCACCGTATTGGCCACGCCAAACTTGGTCATCAACACCATCAACAGCGGGGTCTGAAAAGCAAATGCAAACGCCAGGATCAGTTTGACCACGAAGGAAAAATAAAATCCGATGGTGACCTGCATCGTCCACCAATTACTGCCATAGGTCAGCAAAAACTTTAGTCCCAACGGCAACACTAGAAAATAGCAAAATAGACCGCCCATCATAAAGAAAAACGTGCCAAAGCCAACAAACATGGCGGTGACTTTTTTCTCCTTCACTTTCAGGCCGGGGGCTATGAATCCCCACGTGTGGTACAAAATTACTGGCATTGAAATGAATAGAGAGCCCATGAAAGAAACTTTCATGGCTGTAAAGAACGGTTCTGTGGGAGTGATAAAAGTGAGGTCCGCGTACTGGCTGGGAAGTGGGTCCTCCAGCCATATGAGCAAAAAATCGATGAAATAAAAGCAGAGCCCAAAGAAAAAAGCAACAACAAGGGCCACGACAATGAATCGATCCTTCAACTCAATCAAGTGATGGCTGATGGGTATTTTTTCAGTAAAATTGACAGGTCTGACCACGTTATTTCCTATTAAAAAAAGGGAGATCTCCCACCAGGCATAATTCGTTGCACTTTGATAATGTGTGGATGTTATTGAAAAAGATAATACTTAATAACATCTGGAAATACAATAATCATTATACTTTTTTAAATGGACTTTCAACCCCATTCCATAAGCTCATCTATGATTTCGCACCAGGATGAAGCCAACTTCCTGAAAATATACTCGCACTTCCGTAAATTTCTAAAATTAATTGAGCACTCTTAGAATCTCTTACGGATATTTAAAGAGAATAGTTTGTTTCATAAAATTTATACCCACAGCATCAAGGTTATCAATTTCTGGACCACCCCTTAAGGAGATAATATTATATTAATTGATAACTCCCAGAAAATATTGGATAATGGCAAACAAATTGACTAGACGGTTATAGCCCTATTTTCTGCTGATTTTTAAATGAATTCAGGGGGGCTAAACCCCGATGTGACTCTACGAGGTGGAAATGGGTTTAGAATCACATAGAATTTCCGGAGTAAAAGTATTGAATATCATAGAAGAAAACGCTGAGGCCATTGAAAAAATGGTTAACAAAGCGATAGCTGATATTCACCATCAAAAAATAAAAATATTGGATATTCAGACAACCGGAGACAATTTGATTATAATTTTAGGAGGGCAGGAAGTTTAAATAAAATTAAATTTGCCTTCATTACCTGCGGGAGTAGCTCAGTTGGTAGAGTGTCAGCTTCCCAAGCTGAATGTCGCGGGTTCGAATCCCGTCTCCCGCTTTAGCTTAATCGGGAAAATGGCCGAGCCAAGAAGTTCAAAAAAACCTTGAAATTCAAACAAAATAATGAGAATACCCAAAGAGCTGGTCGAAAAAATATCCAAATCAATCGTTCAATCTTTGACAAGCAAGGAGTTAATCATTTGGGAAGAACGCCCTGAAAAGCTGGAAGCCATTGTCGCAGGCATCATCATTGATGATCTTATGGTCGAGGATCGGTTGAACGAGGAAGTGAAAATGCTTCTGGAATCCCGGACCGAAGAATATGAACGAGGTATGATGGATTTTGGCAGAGTGTTTCAAATGGTAAAATCCAAACTGGTTAGAGAGCGCGGTCTCATTTTATAAATGGAATTTAACTAAAATGAAAATCAGCAGAGATAAAATCAATCATATCAGCAGTCTCATTGCAAACGATTTTAAGAATCGGGAGGAAATCGACTACAAGGTGGATCTCAATGAGATTCGCCTGGAAATCACCCGAGTCATCACAGAAAAGTTGATGGTGGAAGACAAGGCCGATGAACTGGCCCGAAAAACCATCACCTCCTACAGTAAGAAACTGCGTGAGGGGAGCCCTGAATGGGAAATCATGTACCACAAACACTATGAAGAGGAACTTCATAAATTAGGGCTTTACTGAAAAGCTCTTAATAAGTCAGGTCATTTGATCCTTGATCACTCCTCCTCCTCACTTTCCCAAAGACTTCTCAATTTCATTTCCTGTTCCAATATGATAAGCTTTTTTTTGATGGACTCGATTTTTCTCAGTGCCGACGGGTCCGCAATATTATTATTGGATTGCAATAATTTCTCCGTCGCATAAAACAAACTCAACAACTCTTCGTCATCAATATGATCTAAGTTTTGATCGTTCATGGCCCCCAACCATCCGACTGATTATTGAAATTAAATTTCAACTCGTCTTTTAGAAATGCAGTTCATCCCCATTGATATTGCTGGAATCCAAAAGGTTATGAATCCAGCCTCTCTTTTTTCTTTTTTTTCCAGGAAATTTTAACCCATTCTCCGCTTCTTTTTACAGGACAAACCCGGGTTCCACGGCCCAGCCTATTACAAACCTCCCCACCCGCCTTCAAATAAACGGTGTAGGTTTTTGCTAAAGTTACAACTTTCTCCATAAGAAAATCAAGGAGTATTATTCTGTAATTTTAAAATTTTATTGCCAGGATCGATTCCATCACGGATTAATTTTAACAACTCTCCGGCAACGGGTTGAGAATTTTCTTTTCTTCCGTTGAGAACAGAAATATCCAGATCCAGCTTATTATCGCCCAGTTCCTTTGTGGCAATACTCTGAAACGTATCCCCTGGCTGCACTTCGTAAACATCAATATATTGCGGCTTGTAATTTATTTCTGTTTTTCCCTGGGATTTACCGCTATACGTTAATCCTTTGATCTTTGAAAGATAAACTTCACGATTGAGTGTCAGGTTTTTCTTATTTCTTTCTACAGATGTGGCCATCAAATCCGCTTTAATGACCCGGTCCTTTGTATCAGGATGCGAAGCCTGAAAACTGTGATAGGACTGACCGGTCATGATTTCCTGCCTTCGGAGATTTTTTAGAAAATTCACGATTCCCACTGGTTTGTACCCAGACTCTGTTGCTGTCAACATTCCCTGGGCGTCCGATTCAAGCTCGGCATCCCTTCCATAACCAAGGTTGATCTGTTGAAACATAGCCGTACTCACCGCCAACCATTGCCCCGCATTTTCTGGGCTGGCAATGGCGCCACCGATACTTAAAATCTGAGCGCCAATGGAACGGACCATCATTTTAGCGCCGTGATGTAAGGTCACATGAGCAATTTCATGCCCCAACACCCCCGCCAACTCAGCCTCACTGTTTAGCATCGCCAAGAGGCCCCGGGTCACATAGATATACCCCCCTGGCAGGGCAAAGGCGTTTATCTCGGAGCTGTCCACCAACTTGAAGAAATAACGGCGAAATACTTTATCGGAAAGGTTGGAAACCAGTTTTTGCCCCACTTTATTGACATAAAGTTGAAGCTCTTTGTCCTGATAAATTCCATATTGCTGGACAACCTGTTTATCGGCGCCCTTTCCCATGGAAAGTTCGGTTTCTTTGGAAATAAAAGGCACGGTAAATGCGGAGGGCGGAATAAGAAGAATGATTCCCAACAAAAAGGGAATCAAAACAACAAGCGGGAGAAACTTTTTATGCTCTTTTAAAGACATAACCACTAAAAGAAAAATTTATACTCATGTCTGCCCCGACAAGCTGGCGATTCGGCGTTCTACGGATCCCAACTGTGGGTGCCCCTGAAATTTAGTTTCAATTTCTCGCAGGATTAAGAGAGCATTCTTTTTATCTTTGTTCAATTCGTAACATCTAGCCAGACTTATATAAACATCGAATAATGGAAATCCGTCCGGTTTATTCACAAGAGCTATGTAGGTTTCGATTGCCTTTGCATAGTCCTTTTTACCCTCATAAGAATAGGCCAGACCAACTTTTGCCAGTTGATTGGAAAGATCTTTTGACTCAGACCGCTGCTGAATATCGGTATAAAGAGCAATTGCCTTGTCAAACTGTTCCTTGCGGAAATACTCCTCTGCCACCAACAAACTGGCCCGCACTTGTTGAGGCCCCGCATTGAACTGTCCCAGTAACGTTTCCAATTCGCCTGTGTTGTCCGGAGAGTCCTTGCCAGGTTTCTGATCATGGAGTTTAACCATTTTAAAATACAAGGACTCCATCCTCAAGTTCTGCACCTGCTGGTTGTATCGATATCCTCCTAGAAGCGCAAAAATTACCACGACCACACCGGTGCCAATCAATAAATTATTCTTGTGTTGAGAAGCATATAACGAAACCTTCTGTGAAGCGGAAAGAAACTGGTCGGGTTCCTTAAGCAGTTCTTTTCTGGTAACCTTTACTCGCTTGGCCATAAAATTAGGAAAATTTCGGATATCATTTAATGAATAGTGATGCTAAAAAACGGATATATTTTTACTTTTAATAATTATTCAGATTGTTTTCGATTTAAGCACAAAGAAAATGGACATACAAGGGTCATTTTCACAACCATTTCCTTGCAAAAATAGTTTTATGGCGTAGGCAATCCTTTCGCTATAATATGTAGAAATATAATGATTTAAACCTTTCAATCCGCGAATTTTTTCCATGACATATGAATCTTTAGGGATTATTGGCGCCGGAAGCTGGGGAACCGCCCTGGCTCTTTTATTGGCAGAAAAGGGGTATTCCTTTCCCCTCTGGGTCTATGAGGAAGATCTTTGTGCAAGCATGATAAAGAAGCGGGAGAACACCCTTTTCCTGCCGGGGTTCCCTTTACACCAAAATATTCATCCCACGGCTTCCCTTAAAGAAGCCGTTGCGGATAAATCCATTCTTCTTTTAGTTGTGCCCACCCATGTGATGCGGCAAACCATAAAAAATATTAAGCCCTATTTAAAACCCGGGTGCCTCCTCATTAACGCCAGCAAGGGCATAGAAAATGAAACCCTTTGCACCATCCACCAGATACTGGAGCAGGAATTGGATGTCCCGCACACGTCAGCGGCCATTTCCGGCCCCACGTTCGCCAAGGAAATCGCCCAGGGACTGCCATCCGCACTGGTGGCCGCCGCCGATACTATGGAAACCGCAGAGCGCGTTCGTGAAATATTTTCTACACCTAAAATGAAAGTCTTCACCAGCACCGATCCTCTGGGGGTGGAAATTGGCGGGGCTTTAAAAAATGTCATCGCCATTGCTACCGGGATTTGTGACGGGATGCAATTGGGATACAACCCCAGAGCCGCCCTGATCACCCGGGGCCTGGTGGAAATCACGCGCATCGGCACCGCGCAGGGGGCTCGTCCGGAAACGTTTTCCGGGCTTTCCGGTATGGGGGACCTGGTACTAACCTGCACGGGGGACCTGAGCCGCAACCGCAACGTTGGCATCCAACTCGGGCAAGGGAAAAAATTAAGCGAAATCACCAAAAATATGAAAATGGTGGCCGAGGGAATTTTTACTGTCAAATCGGCATTTGCCTTAAAAAATAAATTCAAAATTCAGGCGGCGATCATTGAAGAAACGTATCGCGTGATTTACGAGGATAAATCACCACACAAAGCGCTGGAAGATTTGATGAGCGTGGAAATCGACACCGAATTTTCCGGGGTCAGGGGATTGGAATGAAAAAAGAGGAACTGAAAAAGATTCTGACCGATCTTTACCACCAAAAAATGACTCCGGCTCAAAGTCTGGAAATCCTGAAAACTCTTCCGTTTGAAAATCTGGAATTTGCCCGCATCGACCATCATCGTCACCTGAGAACCGGACAACCCGAAGTTATTTTCTGCCAGGGCAAAACCCCAAAACAGTTGGTGTCCATCATCCAGAAAATGAGCGAGGCCGGAAGCGATATCCTCGCCACCAAACTCGCACCGGAGGTTCTCAAAGTCATCAAGCGTCACCTGCCCAAAAAGGCCGAATACAACGAATTGTCCCAAACCCTGGTGATCCGAAAAAAGAAAAAGGTTCAGGGCAAAGGCTTGATCGTGGTCGTCACCGCCGGAACGTCCGACATACCAATCGCCGAGGAAGCCGTGGTCACAGCGGAATTATTTGGCAGCAAGGTGGAAACGGTTTTTGATGTCGGGGTCGCGGGCATTCACCGCTTACTGCATAATATAGACCACTTGCGCCGGGCCCGTGTGGTGGTGGCAGTCGCGGGGATGGATGGGGCATTGGCCAGCGTCTTGGGGGGATTGATGGAAAGTCCGGTCATTGCGGTACCCACCAGCGTCGGCTATGGTGCTTCTTTCAACGGAGTGGCGGCACTGCTCACCATGCTAAACAGCTGTGCTCAGGGCATCGCAACGGTCAATATCGATAACGGCTTTGGAGCGGGAAGCATGGCGCACAAAATTAATATGCTGGGGGAACCTGCCGAAGAGTCTTGATCATCTGCTCCATCCCCGTATCCGGACTGATCACCGGCGTATACCCAAAATCCCGTTTTGCTTTTGAGATATCGAAATAATGGGAAGTTGCCAATTGAGCCGCCACAAATCGCGTCATGAGAGGCTCGCGCTTGATCCGCAACAATCCATAAGTTCTTTCCAGAATGCCTCCCAGAATCCATGCGGTTTTATAGGAAACGGTCCTTTCTACGATAGGAAGTTCGAGGGCCATCAGCAGATGGTCGATCCAATCCCATAACACCACCGGCTCTCCATCGCTGACAAAATAACATTGGCCCGCCACTTTAGCCCCCGATTCTAAAGCATCGCAAACCTGCACATGCGCGGCGGCGGCATTCTCCACATGGATCATGTCCACCAGGTTGGTTCCGCTTCCCACTCGTACCAGATTTCCCTTTTTGGCCCGTTCCAGGATTCGGGGAACCAGATGCGGGTCCCCCGCTCCCCAGATCAGATGCGGGCGTAGAGAAACCGTCGCCAATCCATCCAATCCGTTAGCATCCATGACCATTCGCTCCGCCATGGCCTTGGTTTCGGGATAATGACAAAGATAGCTTTCTGGGTAAGGGACGCTCTCGTCCACGTTCTCCAGATCCGAATCGCCAAACACGACACTGGGAGAACTTGTAAATATCAATTTCTTAACTCCATGCTCCCGGCAACCCTCAATCACATTGTGCGTGCCCTCCACATTGATGCTGTGGTATTTCTTAAAATCCCCCCAAACACCGGGAATCGCCGCTGAATGAAACACCGCATCACAGCCCTTGAGCGCGTCAGCAACCCCCTGACTGTCGCGAATATCGCAGACGATGGATTCGATTCCTTCTCCCAGGTAAGAATATTTTCTCCGCCCCAGAACGGAAACCTGGTCCCCCCGGTTATTCAGCCTATTGGCAATGTGACTGCCCAGAAACCCGCCGCCACCTGTAACTAATACGCGCATGATGAAATCAAAATTGCAATTTAACAAAAGTTGGAATTTAATAAGGCCAAAAGCCTAACAGCATCCATTTTATTTCTCAAGAAGCAAGTCGCCGCCCACCCTACGGGAGAATCATTTATGAATTTAGTTCCAGAGCAGAGAACCAATCCAGAATATTTTACCCCGCTCTATCAAATGGCTTTGACCCAGTTCCACAAGGCGGTCGATCTGTTAAAGCTGCCGCCAGACGTGGCGGAATGGATGATAACACCGGACCGGTCCCTGATGGTCAGTCTTCCTATAAAAATGGATAACGGGACAGTCAAAACTTTTTATGGCTACAGAGTTCAGCACAATAGCGCCCTGGGGCCGGGAAAAGGCGGACTGCGCTACCATCCCAGCGTCAACCTGGGTGAAGTCACGGCTCTGGCCACCTGGATGACCTGGAAAGGGGGACTGATGAACATTCCACTCGGCGGTGCTAAAGGCGGGGTTAACTGCGATCCCAAGGAAATGTCGCAAAACGAGCTGGAAAGGTTGACACGCAGGTACACCACCGCGATTTTCCCGATCATCGGGCCGGAAAAAGACGTTCCCGCGCCGGATGTGGGGACCAATTCACAGACCATGGCCTGGATCATGGACACTTACAGCATGCAGACGGGATTCCATACCATGGGCGTGGTCACGGGAAAACCGGAAATCATGGGAGGTTCCCTGGGACGCAGGGAAGCTACTGGCCTGGGGGTGGCGCAATCCATCGCGCATGCGGCCAAAAAAATCAATTTGCCGCTGGAGGGGGCAACGGTGGTGGTGCAGGGATTCGGCAACGTTGGTTATTACTCAGCCAAATTTTTACAGGGGATGGGGGCGAAAATCATCGCGGTCAGCAATTCACTGGGCGGGATCTTCAACAAAAATGGAATTCCCATCGACCCCCTGCACCAACATTCGCTTGAGGACCGGCAATTGGACAACTTCCCGGATATGGAAAAAATCACCAACGCCAAATTGCTGACCACCAAATGCGACATTTTAGTATTGGCAGCTCTGGAAAATCAGGTGACAGAAAAAAACGCAAGGAAAATTAATTGCAAAATTTTCGCGGAAGGGGCAAATGGCCCCACAACCCTGGAAGCGGACAAAATTTTAGAAGAAAGTGGGATTTTCCTGATTCCAGATATATTGTGTAACTCCGGGGGCGTGGTGGTTTCCTATTTTGAATGGGTGCAAGGACTGCAGAGTTTTTTCTGGGAAATGGATGATGTTTACAAGCGCATGGAAAAGATCATGCGAAACGCCTTCGAGGAAACCTATACATTGCATCAACAGGAAAAAGTGGGAATGCGTACAGCCGCTCTGATGATCGGCATCAAACGAGTAGCGGAAGCTCAAATGATGCGCGGGCTGTATCCTTGAGATAAACCTCAAAGAAGAGATGAATTAAGCTTTCGCCAGATACATGGTTGGTGATGAGTTGACTTGTTACATCGTGTCTTTAAAGTGAGCACATTGGAGCTTACCTTTCCTTCCTATAACGGCAAAGTCGCGCGGGCATCGAGGTCCAGGGAGTTATCTTTTGGATGGTCGCCATTTGTGTAGCGATGATAGCCGGCGCAGGCGATCATGGCGGCGTTGTCGGTGCAATAGACGGGCTTTGGAAAATACGATTGCATGCCGTTTTCTTCGGCGGCGGTTTTGACTGCTTCTCGCAAGGCGCCGTTGGAGGCAACGCCGCCGGTCACCACCACCCGTTCAAGGTCATTCTGCTCGCAGGCCAGTAACATCTTTTTGACCAGGACATCAATCACCGCTTCTTGAAAACTGGCGGCCACGTCTGCATCTGATAGTTTGGGCCATTCACCTTTACTGCGTTTCTCGAGCAGGTTGCGGACGGCGGTTTTTAATCCACTGAAACTGAAATCCAACGACTCTTTCTCCAAAAACGCGCGCGGAAACTTGAAAGCCTTTGAATTTCCCGAACGGGCTGTTTTCTCAATGATCGGTCCACCGGGATAGGCAAGCCCCATCATCTTGGCGACTTTATCGAAACACTCGCCTGCCGCATCGTCCCGAGTTCTTCCCAGAAGCTTGTACTTGCCAAACCCATCCACGCGGTACAGGTCCGTGTGCCCGCCGGACACGCCGAGAGCCAGGAAAGGAAAGGCTACGTCTTCCTGCAGGAAAACAGCAAGCAGGTGGCCCTCCAGATGGTTAACGCCGATGAGAGGTTTTTGGGCCGCATAAGCGATCCCCTTGGCGGTATTGAGCCCTACCAGCAAGGCCCCCACCAGCCCCGGTCCCTTGGTGACGGCAATGAGGTCGATATCTTTCAGGGTAACGCCCGCTTCCTTCAGGGATTGATTGATGACACGATGAATGCGTTCAACATGACAGCGCCCCGCAATTTCCGGGACCACGCCTCCATATTGGTTGTGGATTTGGATTTGATCGGAAATGACGTTGGATAACAGCTCTTTACCACCTTTTAGTACAGCCGCCGCTGTTTCATCACAGGATGTTTCTATGCCCAGGACCAACATTGATAGTTTTCAAAAACCTCATAAAAAAATGAAACCTCCCTACCTCTCCACCGGGAGAGAGTAGGGAGGAATATCATCCATTAAAAAAAAAATTGCCTTATTAATTCATGCTGACCTGATTAGGAATCAGGGAGTTATCATTTGTGGGGTTGGATTTTAAGGTTTTTTTCATAATATCCCATCCTTCAAGAAGAGCCAGGGCTGTCTTGAGTTGCGGATCTTTTTTCAACTCTGCTTCCAACGAGGCGCTATCCTCTGCGTTCTCTTTTTCTTTTGCTTCTGCTTCTTCCTGTTCTATTTCCGTCGGAGTTCGCTCGTCCACTCCATCAAAACTTTTTTTGCCCTTGAGGTGTTTTTTTAAATCCTTTTCGCGAAGATAACGGCGGAGTTTATCTTTTTCAGGATTCTTCTCTTCTTCATCCGCTTCATCTTCTTTCAATTCAGATGGCAAAGGCATTTCCACGATAATATCAGGCACGATTCCATTTTCCTGAATGATCCGTCCACTGGGGGTGTAATACCGTGCCGTCGTCAACCGCAATGCGGAACCATCTGTTAAGGGTATGATGGTCTGAACGGACCCTTTCCCAAAAGTGGTGGTTCCTAAAATAATCGCACGCCCAAGGTCTTGCAGGGCTCCTGCCACAATTTCTGAAGCGCTGGCACTACCGCCATTAACCAGAACAATCATGGGGTAGCTCACCCGGTTCACTTTATCATGGGTGGTGAACCGCATATTCTGTTCGTTGGTCCGACCTTTGGTATAAACAATCAAATTCTCTTTTTTAAGAAACCGGTCAGAAACCTCCACCGCCTGATTGAGCAATCCACCTGGGTTGTTACGTACATCCAGGATCAATCTGGAAACGCCGATTCTCTCAAATTCAGCAAGAGCCGCATCGAGGTCCGCACTGGTGGACTTGGAAAAACTTCGGATTTTCACATAGCCAATATCATTGTGGTACACCTTCTTGACGACACTCCGTACCTTAATGATATCCCTGACAATCGTGTACTCTTTGGGCGCATCAAGAGATTCTCTGAAAATAGTGATGGTGATGGGTTCCCCGGTCTTTCCACGCAAACGGGATACTGCATCGGTGAGCGTCATGTCCAGAGTGGATTCATCTTCAATCTTGATGATTTTGTCACCCGCCTGAATTCCCGCTTTAAAAGCAGGAGTTTCCTCTATAGGAGAAATAACGGTCAATATTCCCTTTTTTAAGCTGATCTCAATGCCCAATCCTCCAAATTTTCCAGAGGTATCCACAAGCATTTCTTTATAAGAAGTTGGCGGCAGGTAAGATGAATGCGGGTCCAGTGATTTGACCATGCCACTGATCGCTCCATCAATCAGGTTCTCGGATTCGACCTCTTCAACATAGCTGGACTCGATCAGGGAAAGAATCTCGGAAAAGGCTTTCAACTTTTCATAATTTTTTGTGGAAGATTTTTCCTTTACTGTACCCATTTCTTCCGCTTTGGCAAACTCCCCGAACCCCAGAATGATTAATACAGCCAGCATGCCGATGGTCGCCACTGCCTTGGGAAATAAATGTGCTTTATTGGATTTGGTTTGCTGCTCCACGGAAGTCAAGTTGGTTTCTCCCAAAAAAATTTTAATATTATTAATATTTATTATAAAGAGTATTGATTCAAAATGAAAATTTTTGGTTTATCTAAACACAAAACCTTTAATACTCATTATGTTACTCATAGTTTCAAATGCTAAACACTTACTTTTGGGCTAGCCTGAACCAACGGGTGGGTTCGATCGGTTTGCCTTTGTGCCTCAGTTCAAAATAGAGGGTTTCCCCCACCAGGGAGCCAGTGTCTCCTGACCGGCCAATGATTTGACTGGGCTGGACGGTGCGGCCCTCTTTGGTGATTATTTCATCCAGATGACCATACAGAGAATGGTAATCTTTACCATGCCCTATGATCACAAGGTTGCCATAACCTTCCAGTTCATTGGCATACAACACATTTCCCGAAAAAATCGAGCGGACAGGGGTTCCTTTGGCCGCCTTGATGTCCACTCCATTATAAACGATATAGGAATCATATTGTTTATCCCTTTTCTTGCCAAATTTATTGAGAAACTGCCCATTAACCGGGAGGGCCAACCAGCCTTTTTTATCGCCAAAATCCAGTCCCTGGTCTTTTCCAAGCTTTTGTTCCAATTTAAAAATCAGGTTGTTTAAATTATTTGAAGCCTGCAGGAGTTCCTCTTTCAGTTTGGCGCTTAATTGTTTTTCTTTTTTAAGTTTATTCAAAAACGCTGACTTTTCGGTTTTTTCCTTTTTGATTTCATCGTTTTTTTTAAGGGTGTCCTGCTGCAGTTTATCAAGTTTGGCTCGCGCAACAAGTAACGCTTTTTTTCCATCTTCAAGTTGCTTTAACCGTTCATCGTACTTTTCAAATAATGAAGAGTCATAGGCCGTAACCAATTCCATATATTTTATACGCTGAATAAGGTCGTTAAAATTCTCAGCCGAAAAAAGCACTTTAATGGGAAACATGTTTCCCTCTTTAAAAATGGCCCGAAGCCTCTTCGCCAGAATCTGTTTTTGTTGAACCAATTGATTTTCAGCAACGGCAATATTTTCTGAAGATTCAGATATTTTCTGTTGGTTTATTGCCTTATTATACTGATGAATCTTCAGCTCCCTTTCTTTCATCTTCAAGCCGTTGTCAATTTTCTGCAGCGTCGTCAATACTGAGCTTTCCTTAGCCCCAGCAGATTCAATGGATTTGTTGTGTTTATCCAATTGGGCTTTTAATTTATCGAGTTCTGTTTTTTCCAGTGCTATCTGAACCTGAATGTCCTTAATCGTATCGGCGCTCCCGGGACCAGATAGAACCAAAACCACTAAAGCCAGACTAAAAGGGAGATACCAATTTTTTTTAAAAAGGAATCTCATTTTTTGTGGCCCAGACTTAAAAATTGGCGGATAGAAATTAAACTGCCCAGCCAGCCAATGAAAACTCCTGCTATTAAAAGGCTAAAAATCAAGGGTGCGGTTATAAATTGGAAACCCATACCGCGGGCAATAGACTCGAGTGAACCTTGAAACTGAATGCTAATATAAATATGCAGAAACTTTATTAAAGTAAGGCCCAAAATACTCCCTAATAGTCCCTGTAGCATCCCCTCTATCAGAAAAGGAATGACGATAAAATTGGGAGTGGCGCCAATCAAAAGCATCAACTCGATTTCATCTTGACGTGAATAAAACGATAACTTGATGGTATTGGATATAATAAAAATCAAACCCAGGGCCAATAGCGATCCAATGGCTAAAATGAAAATGCGAATGAAAACCATGAAATTTTCAAATGTTGCCAACCACTTTTCACCAAACTCAACCGATTCAACACCATCCTTCGTCTTAAAAGTTTCTGAAAATTGACGAATTTTCAAAAATCGGTCCTCTGCAGGCTTAAATTTTAGATTGTAGGAACTAGGTAAAGGATTGAATGTCAAGTCGTCAATGAAATTGGATTTTTTGGACGAAAAAGTATTTTTAAATTTTGCCCACGCGGCCTCCCTTGGAATAAAGGTCATGGACTCCACATCTGGATTAATGGAAATCACCTGCTCCAAAGCCTGGCGTTGCTCTGTAGTGACAGTATCTTCCAGATAGACGATCAATTGAACCTGTTGGTTCCAGGTGATCAAAAAGGAATTGAGGTTGACAAATATGACCAGAAATAGTCCCAGGATTGAAAAGGCAATCGTGATCGTTGTAATCGAAACCAGAAAAACCTGGCGATTGGATTTTATATTGGAAATGGTGGTTGAAACCGCGTTCAACACAAATTGTAAAATCCTTTTCAACGTTCAACCAACTCCCCTCGTTTGATCACGATCACACGATGATTTCTGGAACGGATCATTTCCTGATCATGGGTGGCAAAAACAACCGTGACTCCTTTTTTTACCGCATGTTCAAATAAATTTAATATTTCCAGAGAGATTTCCGGGTCTAAATTTCCCGTGGGTTCATCGGCAAGAATAATCTTTGGAGAATTAACCAATGCCCTGGCGATGGCCACCCGCTGTTGCTCCCCGCCGGACAATTGCGGAGGATAGGCGTCTTTCTTATGAGTCAATCCCACATTCTTTAATGCTTCCCAGGTTTTAAAACGAATCCGTTTTCTATCCGCGCCGATCACCTCCTGAGCAAAAGACACATTTTCAAAGACGCTTTTCCTTGCAAGGAGTTTGTAATCCTGAAAAACAAAACCAATCTCGCGTCTCAAGGTGTAAAGCTTTCGGTCAGGAATTTTCCCTATGTTCATTCCATGCACCAATACCTGCCCACGGTCGAATTTTTCCGTTCGAAAAAGTATTTTTAAAAGGGTGGTTTTACCCGCGCCACTAGGCCCAGTCAAAAATATAAACTCACCTTTTTTGACGGAAAAAGTAACGTCAATGAGAGCCGGGGTCACTCCCCCATAATTTTTTGTAACATTGAAAAGCTGGATCATTAATGCGAGGGTTCAGGAGATGATGTTTAGGAATCTAAAAATAACAGGGGTAGAAAAAGACCGGCTTCTGAAAATAGAGAAAATAATTTCTTATCTCAAACTCATGGCTACTTTGCAAAATCGGCGAATTCGTCTCCTATGATGAAGTCACTTTCTGTGGCTTCATCTGTTAAAAATTCCTCTGGAAACGTGGATATCATACCGGGGCCATAAAACTTCTTGATCTGAGCCGCTGAAAGCAATTCAAAATTAACGAAAGTCTTGACTATCAACCGGTAGTTTTCCAGTTCATAGGCAAAAACACCGGTGGGGCAGGTTAAATTCCCTTCGTTCTCCCCATAAGAGAGCAAGGCATCATTCATGAAGGAATCAAGAAATACCACACAATTGGCTTCCGTTTTTGTTCTCTGACTGAAACGGTCGATGCAATGAGACGTATAAAACACCTGAGGATGCGTGAACGACTGCGTTAACTTGCCTTTTTCAGTGGAAATTTTTCTTGCTGGAGAAACCAGGGTCACGAACCCCTGTTTTGTAAAATCAACAAGGCACAACACATCTTTGCCGAATTTCTTACTGACTTTTCGGGTTATTTCATCCATAAATTTTTGCCTTTTACGGATGGAAACCCTGGAATTTCGGCCAAACTTTTTTTGAAAAGCTACTTTTAAAAAGCTTTCTATTTGTACTTTTTTAAATTCAAATTCCCGGTCTTTATTCATTTTCCTCAGCGATCGTTCCAGGGACCCAAAAAATTGAAAATATTAGTTGTTCATTCTCAACACTATTCAATATATAATTTATCATACCTCTAGAGAAATTTGTTAAATTAATAAACGCGCTTGATTTCAATGAATTAGGCTAATGGATTTCCATAGAAATAAATTAATATAACCACTAATCTTAATAAATTAGCTGAATTGGGTCCGACTTTTCTTCAATGTGTTGTCAGCTGGATCTCTGCTTAAATGAAATAATGAATAAAACAGTAAAGGTATTTGGAATTCTCCTGATTGCGACGGTCCTGTTTCATACTATATTAAATATGATGCTGGATAATATTGAAGATTTTGAAACCGTTCCGCTGCCTCCAAAAAAACTAAAAGTAATTAAAAGCTCAAACCCCACGCTGACCATTGACGCAACTTCCAAGGAAAGGTGGGCTCTGGTAGATTTTTCTTCGGGGAAAACCCATTTTGTGTCCGATTTGGACGAGCAAAAGGAAGAACTGGGGCGGCTGGATTGGGACATGGGATTCCAACGGACCAAAATCGTCACCAACAGCGGCGTGACCAATCCAACCGGAAAGGTCGGAGCCGTCAACCTGGGTCCTGTAGATTTCGATAGTATTGTCGAGGTGCCTGAAACCGATTTCATACAAGACTCACGGTCTTTCGGTTCGCGTGTTAACAAGGCATTCAATGGGTGGTATAATTACCGAACGCGCACTCATAATATCGAATCAAATAAGCATGTATACATTCTAAAGACTTCGGATAATAGTTTCTTCAAAATGCGAATTCTAAATTATTATTGCTCCAAAGATGCCACGGACTGTAGAACAGTTATGTGTTCCAGGGATGAAGCCGCCTGCTTGACGGTCGAATACATTATGTCCGACGAAAGCACCAGGAAATTTGCTATCTCTCCCCCACGCGAAATCACCCAAAACCTTAAACAAAATTCTACAACTCCTTAATTGAAACTTACACCGCTGGCAATTTTGTTTCTCTTTTCTTTACTCTCCTGTCAACAGAACATTTCAGACGGAGTCTTGATTCCTTCCGGGGAATTTACGCTGGGATTTTCGTCCGAAAAAAATACTCCAAGGTTCATGTCCGAACGCACAGCAGGTAAAAATGCCCAACCTCAGCAAATATATTTCCTGGAATCCTTTTATATCGACCGCTATGAAGTGACTTATGAAGACTTCATGCGATTTAAACCCCTGGCCAAATACAAAACCTTAAAACCCAATGAGCCCATTCGCGGAATCAGTTGGTACGAAGCCGACGCATATTGTTTGTGGATTGGCAAACGACTGCCTACGGAATTTGAATGGGAAAAGGCGGCAAGGGGCGACAATGGCTTGTTATTCGTATGGGGGCAAGAGTTTCATGGCGACTGGGCCAATTTCGGAAAAACCGTAAGCTCAGTGGGGAGCTTTAAAAAAGACATCAGCCGTAACGGTGTTTACGATATGAATGGAAACGTTTCCGAATGGACGGCAAGCTGGTATCTCCCCTACCCCAACTCCACCCATCAGGACGAAAACTTCGGCGATAAATACAAGGTCACCCGCGGAGCGGGTATTCAAAAACGCGAACATGGGTTTATGCAGGAGTTTACGACCCTGACCTACAGAAACTTTGTTCCCCCTTCAGGGAGATTTTGGGACACGGGCTTCCGGTGCGCCCTTTCGTCGAGAAAAAATCACTAACAGGTTGCTGAAAAACTATTTTTGGGACCTTAAAATGTTAATTTCAAGTTTACTGTTAATTTAAG